>CAYSOD010000303.1:0-5383 GCA_964432385.1 uncultured Rubrivivax sp. | reverse complement strand
CCGCGCCGCGCGCCGGGTAGTTGATGGAGGCGCCCAGCATCGCGGCGGCCGAAGCCTCGTTGGTGCAGGCCTCGACATGCACGCCGAGCTCGTCCATGTAGTCGCGCGCCTGCACCATCACGTCCAGCAGGTGCGACACCGGCGCGCCCTGGTAGCCGCCCACGTAGGACACGCCCGATTGCAGCAGCGCCTTGGTCACGGCCAGGATGCCTTCGCCGTGGAAGGTCTGGCCGGCGCCCAGCTTGAGCGATTCGATTTCCTGGCTGAAGGAGACTTCCATGGTGTGTCCCGAGTGGCCTGGTGATTGGGGTTTGCGGATGGACCTGCTGCGATGGGGCGGGTGCCGTCTTGTCTGCGATCTGGTCGGGTCGACTCTGGTCTTGTCTGATGGTCGCGTTCAGAGCCCCAGCTGCCGAGCCGCCAGTTCCTTCATGATCTCCTCGGCGCCGCCGCCGATCATCATGACCTTGACCTCGCGGTAGATGCGCTCGCTCTTGGTGCCGCGCATGTAGCCCATGCCGCCCAGGGTCTGCACGGCGGCGTCGGCGCAGAACTGCATCGTCTGGGTGGCCTGGTTCTTCAGCAGGCACAGGTCCGCCACGGTGTCGGGGTCGTGCGGGTGGGCTTCGAAGCGCGCCGTCACCTCGTGCAGCAGGGCTTCGGACGCGCGGATGCGCATGCGCATGTCCATCAGCCGGTGCTTCACCACCTGGTGCGCCACCAGCGGCTGGCCGAAGGTCTGGCGCGTGCGGGCCCAGTCCAGCGCCTCGTCCAGGCACACCTGCGCAAAAGCGCAGGCCCCGGCGCTCATCAGCAGCCGCTCGCCGTTGAAGTTGGCCATGATCATCCGAAAGCCCGCGTTCTCCGGCCCGATGAGGTGGTCGGCCGGCACGCGCACGCCGTCAAAGCGCAGGTGGGCCGTGTCACTGCACCACCAGCCCATCTTGTCGAGCTCGGTGCGCTGCAGGCCGGGGCTGGCACCGGGTACGGCGATCAGCGAGATGCCGCCGGCTCCGGGCCCCCCCGTGCGCACCGCCACGGTGAGCCAGTCGGCGCGCAGGCCCGAGGTGATGAAGGTCTTCTCGCCGTCGATCACCCAGTGGTCACCGTCCAGGCGCGCCGTGGTGCGCAGACGTGCCACGTCCGAACCGCCACCGGGCTCGGTGATGGCCAGCGCGGCGATGGCCTCGCCCGCCAGCACGGCCGGCACGATGCGCTGCTGCAGCGCATCGTGGGCATGCTCCACGACGGGTGGCAGGCCAATGTTGTGGGAGAAGAGGCTGGCCATCAGCCCACCGCTGCCGGCCCGGGCGATCTCCTGGGCCGCGGCCAGGCGGAAGGCGAATGCGCAGGGCGTTCCGCCCAGGTGTTCCGGGTAGCCCAGCTGCAGCAGCCCCATCTGCGCAGCGCGGCGGTACAGCTCGCGCGGGAAACTGCCGGCCTCGTCCCATTCGCGCACGAAAGGCGCCACCTCGGCGTCCACCCAGGCCCGGACCCCGTCCCGGAATGCGCCGAGCTCGTAGGCGGTGTCAGCGGTGGCGGGAGGAGCGGTCATGCGGTGGCGGCGGCGCGGGGTGGCACGTCATAGGGATCAGCGAGTCCCGCCCCGATCAGCCGTGCTGCGCCTCGAACTCGCGCATCCAGTCCACCAGCGCCTGCACGCCTTCCAGCGGCATGGCGTTGTAGATGGACGCGCGCATGCCGCCCACGATGCGGTGGCCCTTGAGCTGCGCCAAGCCGCGGGCCTGCGCGCCCTTCAGGAAGGCCTCGTCCAGCGACGTGTCCTTCAGGTGGAAGGGCACGTTCATCAGCGACCGGCAGGGGCGCTCCACACGGCTGGAGAAGAAGCTGCTGCTGTCCAGATAGTCGTAGAGCACCCTTGCCTTGGCCTCGTTGCGCTGCTCCATCGCCGCGAGACCGCCCTGGTCCTTCAGCCACTGGAACACGAGGCCTGCGATGTAGATGGCGTAGGTAGGCGGGGTGTTGAACATCGAATCGTGCTCGGCCACCACGGCGTAGTCGAAGGCGCTGGGGGTGCAGGGCAGGGCGTGGCCAATGAGGTCTTCACGCACGATGACGATGGTCAAGCCCGCCGGGCCAATGTTCTTCTGCGCGCCACCGTAGATCAGGCCGTACTTGGCCACGTCCACCGGCCGCGACAGGATCTCGCTGGACATGTCGGCCACCAAGGGCACCTCGCCCACCTCGGGCGTGAAGTGGTACTGCACGCCGCCGATGGTCTCGTTGGAGCAGATGTGCACGTAGGCGGCTTCGGGGTCGAGTTGCCAGGTCTCCCGCGCCGGCAGGGTGGTGTAGCCGCTGCCTTTTGACGTCGCCGCCACGTTCACGTGCCCGTAGCGCGCCGCTTCCTCGATGGAGCGGCGCGACCATTCGCCACTGTCGATGTAGTCGGCGCTCGCCTTGCCGCGCAGCATGTTCATCGGCACGATGGCGTTCTCGGCGATGGCCCCGCCCTGCATGAACAGCGTCTTGTAGTTCGGTGGAATGGCCAGCAACTCGCGCAACAAGGCCTGCGCCTGGGCGTGGATGGACATGAACTCCTTGCCGCGGTGGCTCATCTCCATGACGGACACGCCGCTGCCGTGCCAGTCCAGCATCTCCTCGGCGGCTTGGCGCAGCACGGGTTCGGGCAGAGCGGCGGGGCCGGCGCTGAAGTTGAAGACGCGGGTCATCGGGGCAGGGCTCCAGGGTCGGCAGGCTTAGGGACGCAGGATTATCTGGCCCGGCAGTGGGCAGACCCTTCGGACGGCGTGACAATTGGAAAACCCTGATGCCAACAGGGGTGCTCAAAAGGTGAAGTGTCCATGTCTGTCTCCTCCCCCGATTTCTCCTCGTCCTCCCACGGGTGGATGTCCTCGCTCCCCATCGCCCGGCGCCTGATGCTGCTGACCCTTCTGCCGCTGGCCCTGTTTGCCGTCTTCGCCTTGTGGTTGTGGGTGTCGCTGGGCGCCATGCGTGAGGACGTCCAGATCCACGTCACCGGGCAGGTGAACATGGCTTTTGTGGCCAAGGCGCTGGAGCGTGACGTGATCCAGGTCCAGCAGTACCTGCAGGACATTTCGGCCACACGCGGCCAGGACGGGCTGGATGACGGCTTCAAGAAGGCTGCTGAGAGCGCGGCGTCTTTTTCCAAAGGCCTGATCCGCCTGGAGGACTATCTCAAGCGCCAGAACGCGCGCCAGGAGCTGGCGGCCGTGGGCCAGGTACGCACCGACTTTGAGGCTTACTACGCGGCGGGCGAGCGCATGGCCCAGGCCTACGTCAAGGGTGGCCCCTCCGCCGGCAATCCCATGATGGAGCCCTTCGATCAGGCGGCTGAGGCCTTGCAGAAGAGCCTGGGTGCGCTGGTGGACAAGGCCACGGCGGACATGCAGCAGGAGGTGGCGGGTGTGGCTACCGACGCCCAGGAGTTGCGCATCTGGGCGGCGGCCCTGTGCGCGGGCGTCACCCTGCTGGCGCTGCTGCTGGGCTGGCGCATCGCCCGCAGCATCACCGTGCCGATCGGGCGTGCGGTCACGGCGATGGGCCGGGTGGCCGAGGGCGACCTCGCCTTCGAGATCCCGGTGCGAGGCCGCGACGAGACCGCGGCGCTGATGGCCTCCCTGCGCAGCATGCAGGAGCATTTGCGCCACATCGCCGCAGGCGTGCGTAATAACGCGGAGCAGGTGGCCACGGCCAGCCAGCAGATTGCCGAGGGCAACCAGGACCTGAGTGCCCGTACGGAGGAGCAGGCCAGCGCCGTGCAGCAGACGGCCTCGTCCATGCTGCAGTTGGGCACCACTGTCAGCCACACCACCGACAGCGCTCGGGAAGCCGACCACCTGGCCCAGAACGCCTCGGCGGTGGTGGCCCGGGCCGGCGAGATGGTGCACGAGATGGTGCAGACCATGCAGGGCATCAACCAAAGTTCGCGCCGTATTGGCGACATCATCAGTGTCATCGACGGCATCGCCTTCCAGACCAACATCCTGGCGTTGAACGCTGCCGTGGAGGCGGCCCGCGCGGGCGAGCAGGGTCGAGGCTTTGCCGTGGTGGCTTCCGAAGTGCGCAGCCTGGCCCAGCGCAGCGCCGAGGCCGCGCGCGAGATCAAGGCGCTCATCACCGACAGCGTCAAACGGGTGGAAACTGGCGCTGACCAGGTGGACCAGGTGGGTTCGACCATGCGCGAGGTGGTGGAGTCCATCCAGCGCGTGGCCAGCCTCATCGGCGGCATCACCCAGGCCACCAGCCAGCAGCGTCAGGGCATTGAGCAGATCGGCACGGCCGTCCACGAGATCGAGTCCACCACGCAGCACAACGCGGCCCTGGTGGAGCAAAGCGCTGCGGCGGCCCAGAGCCTGAGCGATCAGGCCCGGCACCTGCTGGAGCTGACGGCGGTGTTCCGCCTGGGGCAGGCTGACCTGCAGCCCTTGCAGCTGGCGCGGTCTTCCCAGCCTTCGCGGGCCCTCATTGCGGCATGACCGCAGCCTGATCGCGGAATGACCGCGGCCTGAACCCACCCCATCGCCCTGGGGAGAGTCCGGGCTTGAGGGTTCCCGCCGATGCCCTGGGCCTGGGGGTCTGCCTACACTGCCGGGCATGAAAGACGTTGTCATCTCCGGCACGGGCCTGTACCGGCCGCCGCACATCATCACCAATGCCGAGTTGGTGGAGGCTTTCAACGCCTACGCCGCGCTGCAGAACGAGAAGAACGCCGAGCGCATTGCCGCCGGCGAGGTGGAGCCGATGGTGGGCTCGTCGGTGGAGTTCATCGAAAAAGCCTCGGGCATCCGCCAGCGCTACGTGATCGACAAACAAGGCGTGCTGGACCCGCACCGCATGCGGCCGCACTTCGAGCCGCGGCCCGATGACCAACTCTCGCTGATGGCCGAGATCGCCGTGGAGGCGGGTCGACAGGCGCTGCAGGCGGCCGGCAAGGAAGGCGCGCAGGTGGACGCGGTGCTGTGCGCCGCAGCCAACATGCAGCGGGCCTACCCGGCCATGGCGGTGGAGATCCAGCAGGCGCTGGGCGCGCGGGGCTACGGCTTCGACATGAACGTGGCCTGCTCCTCGGCCACCTTTGCGCTGGAGCAGGCGGTCAACGCCATCCGCTGCGGCACGGCCTCCTGTGTGCTGGTGGTCAACCCCGAGATCACGTCTGCGCATCTGGAGTGGCGCGACCGCGACTGCCACTTCATCTTTGGCGATGTCTGCACCGCGCTGGTGGTGGAGGCAGCCGACACCGCCACGGCGGCGGACCGTTGGCAGGTGCTGGGCAGCAAGCTGGTGACCCAGTTCTCCAACAACATCCGCAACAACGCGGGCTTCATGAACCGCTGCGAGGACACCGACCCCGACGCACGTGACAAGACCTTCCGCCAGG
>CAYSOD010000302.1:0-5395 GCA_964432385.1 uncultured Rubrivivax sp. | reverse complement strand
AGGGCGTGCCGGCCGAAGTCACCGCGACGCTGGAGAAGATCTGGGCCGAGAAGATCGCCAGCTCTGCGGCGCTCAAGCAGTACGCCGTCAGCCGCGGCGCGGTGTTCGCTCCGTCCGCCGGCGACGAGGCCCAGAAGCGCGCTATGCCCGCCATCCAGGCGAACTCCTGGCTGATGTTCGAAGCGGGCAAGGCCAAGGTGTCGCCCGACACCGTCGGCATCCCGAAGCCGCAGAGCTGACGCGTGAGTAACCCGGCGCGAGGCGAGCCCACCGCCCGCCTCGCGCTTTTCATTTAAGACACCGCAATTCCCATGAGCGATCGCCCGTTTGCCAGCCCAGACACGGTATGGGCCCTGATCTGGATCGTCTTCGGCGCCGCTGTCTTCTATGGCTCGTGGACTATGGACCGTCTCGAGGCGCTGCACATCAACCCCTACACCGCTCCCGGCCTGGTGCCGGGCATGTTGGGTCTGGGCATTATTGTGCTGGGAATCTGCCTGCTGATGCGCAGCCTGCGCACGCCCGATAGCAGCACTGAAGTCCAACTCATCACGCCGCGGCTGCTGATCGCCGCGGCGCTCTGCGTCGCTTACGGTGTTGGGCTCGTCGGTCAGGGCATGCCGTTCTGGCTAACCACGACGCTCTTTGTCTTTGTCAGCATCGCCGTCTTCCGCTGGCCCGAGCACAAGGCGGCGGGCACTGTGGGTCGTGGGCTGATCACGGCATTCCTCTGCGCCGCCGGCACGGCAGCCGGAGTCACCCTCGTCTTCCAGGAAATCTTCCTGGTGCGGTTGCCCTGATGCTCGACGGTCTCTCGCTCTTCGGCACGTCACTGGCACATTTCGCTGATCCGTTGACCCTGCTTTACGTCGCCTGCGCGACACTGCTCGGCCTGATCATTGGTGCTCTTCCCGGCCTCACCGCGACCATGGGTGTCGCGTTGATGACCACATTGACCCTCAAGATGCAGCCCGAGGTCGCGCTGCTCGTACTGGTCTGCACCTATGTCGGCGCCATTTACGGCGGTAGCCGCAGTGCCATCCTGCTCAACATCCCGGGCACGCCAGCCAATGCCGCCGCCTGCCTCGACGGCTACCAGCTCGCCCTGCAGGGCCAGGCAGGCCGCGCGATGGGCATTTCCACTACCGGCTCGGTGATGGGGACCCTGATCGGCATGGTAGCCCTCGCCATGTTCACGCCGGTGCTGGGCGAGCTGGCGCTCAAATTCGGTGCCTTCGAGTTCTTCTGGCTGGCGCTGTTCGGCGTCATCATCTCCGGCACGTTGACCGGCGACGACGCGCTCAAGGGCTGGCTAGCGGGCTTTCTCGGCCTGCTGGTCGCCGGTGTCGGTCAGGATCCGATCCACGCCTACGACCGCTTCAGCTTCGGCAACCGCGATCTCGCCGGCGGCTTCCAGCTCATCCCGGCGCTGGTCGGCGCCTTCGGCTTCGCCGAGGTGCTGACCGTGCTCAGCGAACGTACTGCGCGGCCGGTGATCCACAGATTCGATTCCTACCTGCCGCGCCTCATGGACGTGTTGCAGTACTGGCGCACGATCCTGCGCTCCGGGATCATCGGCACCTTTATCGGCATCGTGCCCGGTGTCGGCGAGGACGTCGCCTCGTGGTCGTCCTACGCCGCGGCCAAACGCGCCAGCAAGGAGCCCGAGAAATTCGGCAAGGGCTCTGTCGACGGGCTGATGGCCGCCGAGACTGGCGACAACGCCTGCGTGCCCGGGGCCATCATCCCCGTGCTCACACTGCAGATTCCCGGCTCGGCGCCGGCGGCGGTGCTGATGGCGGCCATGTTGATCCACGGCGTCAAGCCCGGGCCGATGATCATGACGGAGTCGCCGCAGTTCGTGTACGACGTCGTGGCCATGATGCTGTTGGCCACCATCGGCATCCTGATCTACGGGCTGGTGCTGACGAAGCTGCTGGTGCAGGTGCTCAAGGTGCCCACCACGATCATCGTGCCTCTGATCTTCGTGCTGTGCGTGGTGGGCACCTACGCGCTGGCGCAGCGCCTGTTCGACGTCTGGACCATGGTGGGCTTCGGGATCCTGGGATTCATCCTGCGCCAGTACAAGTTCCCGGTGGCGCCGCTGGTGCTGGGCATCGTGCTGGGCGACCTGATGGAGAAGAATCTGCGCCGCGGCCTGGTGCTTTCGGATGGCGACCTCACCCCCTTCTTCACCCGGCCGATCTCGGCAGTGCTCTTCGGCACGATCGCACTGATTCTGCTGCTGCGCATCCCGGCGGTGCAGCGCCGCCTGCCCTGGGCCTCGGCATGAGGCACCGGGGCGCTGACAAGCGCCCAGACAGCTGACCGGAGCCCTTCTTGATGAAACTCTCGCTGTGCAACGAGGTGCTTGCGCCGCTGCCCTTTGCCGAGCAGTGCCGCGTGGCGCGCGCCCTCGGCTACGCCGGGCTGGAGGTGGCGCCCTACACGGTGTGCGAAGACGCACAGGCCATGACCGTGGCCCAGGCCCAGGCCTTGAAGCAGGTGGCGGCCGACCACGGCCTGGCGATCAGCGGGCTGCACTGGCTGCTGGTCAAGCCCGCCGGGCTCTCGATCACCGACCCCGACCCCGCGGTGCGGGCACGCACGACGGCCTTCATGCGGCACCTGTGCGAACTGTGCGCGGCCATGGGCGGCAGCTATCTGGTGCACGGCTCGCCGGCGCAGCGCCGGGTGGCACCAGGCAGCTCGCACGAGCAGGCACGGGCCTGGGCCACCGAAGCCTGGGCACAGGCGGGCGAGGCCGCAGCGGCCTGCGGTGTGACTTACTGCATCGAGCCCCTGTCGCGCGACCAGACTGACGTGGTCAACACCGTGGCCAACGCAGCAGCCATCGTGCAGGCGGTGGGGCAGCCCGCCCTGCGTACCATGATCGACACCAGTTCAGCCGGGCTCGCTGAAGACCTGCCCGTGCCGGAGCTCATCAGGCACTGGCTGCCGACGGGCCAGGTGGCGCACATCCAGCTGAACGACCCCAACCGGCGTGCCCCTGGCCAGGGCGAGATGGCCTTTGGCCCGGTGCTGGCTGCGCTGCAGGACGGGGGCTGGGACCGCTGGGTGGCCGTGGAGCCATTCGACTACGTGCCCGATGGGCCGGGCTGCGCTGCTTGGTCGGCCGGGTACCTGAAGGGGTTGCAGCAGACACTGGGCACTTGCGCATGACAGGCGGCTGTCCAAGCGCGCGGCTGCGGCTCGAGCGAGATGGCCGATGACCCACGGTGCGCCGAGCTTTCGCATCACCGACATCGAGCTGTTCGAGGCCCCGGTGCGGCTGCGCATGCCCTTTCGCTTCGGCGTGGTCACGCTCACGCACTGCCAACAGGCCTGGGCGCGGGTGCGCATCGAGGGTGCCGGTGGGCTGCGCGGCACGGGCGCGGCAGCGGAACTGTTGTCGCCCAAGTGGTTCGACAAGAACCCGGCCCTGAGCAACGAGCAGAACCTGGACCAGTTGCGCGACGTGCTGCACCTGGCAGCGCAGGCCTACACGGCCGAGCAGGGGAGCGCGGGTACCCACACGGCCTTCGGCCACTTCGCGCGCCACCACGAGGCCCACCAGCGAGCTGCCGCCGCACGGGGGCACAACCCGCTGCTGGCCGTCTACGGCCCCGCCTTGATCGACCGCGCGGTGCTGGATGCGCTGTGCCGGGCCACGCAGCAAAGCTTCTATGCGGTGATGCAACGCAACCTCGCGGGTATCAACGCTGCACATCCTGCCTTCGCCGGACTCGACTTCGACACCTTCCTGGCGGGTCTCACCCCCGCCCCGACGATCGCCGTGCGGCACACCGTGGGGCTGGCCGACCCGATCACCGAGGAGGACGTTTCCGAGCCCTTGGGCGACGGTCTGCCCCAGACCTTGGAGCAGGTGATTGCGCGCTACGGCCTCCGGTACTTCAAGCTCAAGCTCAGTGGCCAGGTCCAGGCTGACCTGCAGCGTCTGCACGCCATCGCGCGCGTGCTCGACCGCAGCGAAGAGACCTACCAGGTCACGCTCGACGGCAACGAGCAGTTTGCCGACGCCGCCACGCTGAAAGCCTTGGCCCAGGGCCTGCGCGCCGCCCCGGCGCTCCAGCGTCTGGCCGCCAGCGTGCTTTTTGTCGAACAACCTTTCCACCGCGACATCGCGCTGCAGCCCGACAGCCCCGTGCCCGACATCGGCTGGCCGCTGTTGATCGACGAGTCCGACGGCACCCTGGAGGCCTTCGAACAGGCGCGGGCACTGGGTTGGCGCGGCGTCTCCAGCAAGACCTGCAAGGGGCTGTACAAGTCGATCCTGAATGCGGCGCGCTGCGCGGCCTGGAACGCGCAGCAGGGCACGCCCGGGCACCACTTCCTGTCCGCCGAAGACCTCACGCTGCAGCCGGGGCTGGCGCTGCAGCAGGACCTGGCGCTGGTCAACCTGCTGGGCATCTCGCATGTGGAGCGCAACGGCCACCATTACGTGGACGGGATGCGCGGGCGGCCGCAGGCCGAGCAACGGGCCTTTGCCCAGGCCCACCCTGACCTGTACGAGCAGGTGAAGGCGCCGGACGGCGAGCTCATCACGCGCCTGCGCATCGAGCGCGGGACACTGGCCCTGGGCAGCCTGCAAGGCCCTGGCTTTGCCAGCGCGGCAGAGCCTGACTTCGGCACGTTGCAGCCCCTTGCCCAGCCGCCGAACAGACCGTCACCGTAGCGACTCACCGCCCCGACCGGCTGCGAGACGGCGAAGGACTGCGTCGGCCTGCCAGCAGCAGGTCAGCGTGCTGCCAGCGCCTCCCAGCGCTCCAGCGCGTTCATGAGCTCTTCCTCAATCTGCGCATGACGCGCGGAGAGCTCTGCGCCCCGCTGCGGATGGCGCGCGAAGAGCAGGCCATCGGCAAGCTCGGCATCGATGGTCCTCTGCTCGGCTTCGAGCGCCTCGATGCGAGCTGGCAGCGCCTCCAGCTCGCGCTGCTCCTTGTAGCTGAGCTTGCGTGGGGGCGATGAGGGGCTGGCCACAGGGGGTTTCGCCGCAGGCGGGGGAACCACTGCGGGAGGTGCGACGGGAGCCCCCCCGCTGGCGGCGCCAGGCGCCGCCGGCCTGGCGGACTGCTGGGACGAGGCCAGCACTCGCGAGCGTTCGCGCTGCTGCTTCCAGTCCTCGTAACCGCCTTCGTACTCGCGCCACAGGCCGGGGCGGCCGCCGTAAGCCGGGTCACCCTCCCAGGCGATGGTGCTCGTGACCACGTTGTCCAGGAAGCGGCGGTCGTGGCTGACCAGGAAAACCGTGCCGCCATAACCCTGCAGCAGTTCTTCCAGCAGGTCCAGCGTGTCGATGTCCAGGTCGTTGGTGGGCTCGTCCAGCACCAGCACGTTGGCCGGCAGCGCGAACAGGCGCGCCAGCAAGAGGCGG
>CAYSOD010000301.1:0-5396 GCA_964432385.1 uncultured Rubrivivax sp. | reverse complement strand
CGTTGGCCTTGACACTGGGACTGTCGGCTGTGCCGCCCTGGGCATGGCTGGCCTTGGCCGCTCTGTTGCTGGGCCTGTACCCCTTGCGGGCCTGGCGCGATGCGCCGCTGTTCCCCACGCCTTTCAGCGCGCTGGGAGGGCTCCCTTCAGTCGTTCAGATTCCGCCACGTGCCCGCATCTTGGATGCCGGCAGCGGGCTTGGGCATGGCATGGCCTGCCTGAGGCACGCCTATCCTGATGCCCAAATTGAAGGGGTGGAGGGCAGTCTGGTCTGGGTGCTGGTCAGCCGCTTGCGCTTGCGTGCAGGCGCTTTCAGGTCTCGTTCGGATGGCGCCGTTCGGCATGGCGACATGTGGGCGACCAACTGGTCAGGGTTTTCACTGATCTATTTGTTTCAGCGGCCAGAGTCCATGGCCAGGGCCTGGCGAAAGGCACAGGACGAACTGAAGGTGGGCAGCTGGATGGTCAGCCTGGAGTTCGAGGTACCCGGCCAGGCTGCCAGCCGCCGTTTGATCTGCCCGGACGGCCGGCCCCTGTGGATTTATCGCGTCGCGGCGCTGCCGGACTCAGTTCCGGCGCCTTTAGGCCGATAACATCCGAACTTGTCCAATTTGGATGAGTTTCCTCAAGCCCCATGCCGGGCCCGCGTACCCGGCATACGTGCTTTCTCTATCTGGTCGATCCACTGACACCGGCATCACATGTTCGTCATCATCGGATGGTTTGTCGCGATGGCCTGCGTTTTCGGGGTCTTCATCGCGCACGGGGGCAACATGGGCCCGGTGCTCAAAGCTTTGCCTTTCGAGATGACCACCATCTTTGGCGCCGCCATCGGCGCCTTTCTGGCGACCAACCAACCCAAGGTGATCAAGGGAACCCTGGCGGGGTTGAGTCAGTGCTTCAAGGGCAGCAAGTACAGCAAAGCCCGGTACATGGACCTGATGGCCTTGATGTACGACATCCTGCAGAAGGCCCGGCGCGAAGGCTTGATGGCCATCGAGAAGGACGTTGAAGATCCGGGTTCCTCCCCGCTGTTCCAGAAGTACCCCACGATTGCAGCCGACCATCACGTCACGGAGTTCATCACGGACTACCTTCGCATGATGGTCACGGGCAACCTCAATGCCCACGAGATCGAGTCCTTGATGGACAACGAGATAGACACCCACCATCACGAGGCGCACGCGCCCGTGATGGCCTTGCAGCGCATTGCGGGGGGGTTGCCGGCCTTCGGGATCGTGGCCGCCGTGCTGGGCGTGGTCAACACCATGGGTTCGGTGGGCCAGCCGCCTGCCGTGCTCGGCGGCATGATCGGCTCGGCCCTGGTGGGCACTTTCCTGGGCATCTTGTTGTCCTATGCCTTTGCGGAACCCCTGGCCGGCCTGCTGGAGCAGAAGGTGGAAGAGGGCACCAAGGAACTCCAGTGCATCAAGACCACGCTGCTGGCCAGCATGCAAGGTTACGCGCCGCAAGTGGCCATCGAGTTCGGGCGCAAAGTCCTCTTCCACGACGACCGTCCCTCCTTCAACGAGCTTGAAGGGCATGTGAAGGGCAAGAAGAAGTGATGCTCCTGGGCCTGAACTGCAGCAGGAGCGTCACCCATGGCCGGTGATACCAAGAAACTCCAGCCCATCATCGTCAAGCGCGTGAAGAAGGGCGGGCACGCGGCCCACGGGGGGGCGTGGAAGATCGCTTACGCCGACTTCGTGACGGCCATGATGGCCTTCTTCCTGATGATGTGGCTCATCGGTTCCACCACCGAGGGCGATCGTAAGGGCATCGCGGACTACTTCAGCACGCCGCTCAAGCTCTCTATGCTGGGCGGCGGCTCCGGCTCTGGCGACTCTTCGTCCGTGGTCAAGGGCGGTGGTGAGGATCTCAGCCGCTCTGTGGGCCAGGTCAAGCGGGGCGACGTCGAGGCGCCGACGCGAACGGTCAACTTGCAAGCCCTGAAGGCTGAGCAGGCCCGGGCTGAGCGCTCTCGCCTGGAGCAACTCAAGCAGGACATCGAGCGCAAGATCGAGGCCAGCGCCAAGCTTGAGGCCCTGAAGTCGCAGATACGGCTGGACATGACCCGCGAGGGCCTGCGCATCCAGATTGTGGACGCCAACAACCGCCCCATGTTTGCCAGCGGCAGCGCGGTGGTGCAGCCCTACATGCGAGATCTTTTACGGGAGATTGGCGCCATCCTGACCGAGGTGCCCAATCGGCTGACCCTGGAGGGCCACACGGATTCACAAGCCTTCCCAGGAGGTGCGCTGGGCTACACCAATTGGGAGCTGTCAGCCGACCGGGCCAACGCCTCCCGCAGAGAGTTGATGGCGGGCGGTTTGGCCGAGGCCCGGGTGCTGCGGGTGCAGGGCCTGGCGGCCAGCGTGCCCTTTGAAAAGGACGACCCCGCAGCCCCCATCAACCGCCGAATCAGTATCATCGTGATGAATCGGGACGCGGAAGACCGTTTCTTCCGCGCCGATGGTCCGGAGCAGGCTGCAGGGCCTGCAGCAGGGCCGGCCCCAGGGGTGCCAGAGCCGCCCGGGGCGGCCCCGAAGGCCCTGCCCCCTGCGCGCTGAGGCTCAGAAGCCGGCTCAAGGCCTTTCCTGAGGAACGAATGACCACGCACACCGACTTGAGATTTCTCGTCGTCGACGACTTCTCCACCATGCGCCGCATCATCCGCGGCTTGCTCAAGGAAATGGGCTGCAACAACGTGGATGAAGCCGAAGATGGCGCCGTGGCCCTGAACATGCTGCGCAACCTGCACCACGACTTTGTGGTGTCGGACATCAACATGCCTAATATGAACGGCTTTGAGTTGCTCAAGGCCATCAAGGCCGATGTGGGTCTGAAGCACATCCCGGTGCTGATGGTGACGGCCGAGGCGCGCAAGGAGGACATCGTGCTGGCGGCCCAGAGTGGCGCGGCGGGCTATATCGTCAAACCCTTCACCAAGGCCACGCTTGAGGAAAAGGTGCTGAAGATCGTGCAAAAGATGGCCGGAGCGGCCTGAGCGGATGGACCGGCCGGCGACCACGCATCACAAGATCGGGGACAGACATGCAGCAATCCAGTGGCCCTTCTGACCTAAGGGACCTGCGCGAACCCAGCACCACCGAGGTGTTTATTCAGTTGGGAACCATCACCCGGCTGTTGCACGACACGCTGGCCCAGCTGGGCGTCATGCCCAAGTTGCAGGCCGCCGCACAGGGCCTGCCTGACGCCCGCAGCCGCCTGAACTACATTGCGGAAAAGACGGCGTCGGCGGCCGACAAGGTGCTGAATTCGGTGGATCAGGCCAAGGAGGTGCACTCGCAGATCGTGGCGCAGGCCCAGGCTCTGGCGAAGGATCTCACCGAGAACCCGGTGAAGGCGGTGGCCAGCGGCGCCGTGCTGAATTTCGTGCGCGACATCGAGGCCTCAGCCAGCCGTGCCGATCAGCACCTGACCGACATCATGCTGGCCCAGGATTTCCACGACCTCACCGGCCAGGTGGTGGCCAAGGTGGTCACCCTGGCCAACGATCTTGAGGCCAGCCTGGTCAAGTTGCTGGTGCAAGTGGTGCCGGAAGACCAGGTGCACAAGGTGGAGCAGGCCTTGAGCGGACCAGTGGTCAACCCGGAAGGCCGCACCGACGTGGTGGCCAATCAGGAGCAGGTGGACGACCTGCTGGCCAGCCTGGGTTTCTGAGCGCCTGCGGCGCTGATCGCCGCTATCTGGGGGGTTTTCACCCCTCTTTTCGCTCTCAAGTTTTCCGCGGCCGGCGGCACCATGGCGAAGCTCCCCGAGGGGCTTCAACGCCATGTCCGACAGCGCCCAAGACCGCACCCTGCCCGCCACCGCGCGGAAGATCTCCAAAGCTCGCGAAGAAGGGCAGGTGGCCCGCTCGCGCGACCTCGGTCACTTTGCGGCGCTGTTCGCTGCGTGCCTGGCGCTGGTGTCGGTCTCTTCGCAGCTCACGGGCTGGTTGCAGCGCCTGCTCGCCCGAGGTCTGAGCTTTGACGCCCTGACCGTGTCCCAACCCGAACGTATGGTGGAGCGGCTGGCGCAGTTCGGGGTGGAGTTGCTCATCGTGGTCGCCCCAATAGGCCTGCTCATGATGGCCGTGGGCGTGGCGGCCGGCGTGGCCTGTGGCGGCTGGAACTTCTCCTGGAAGGCCATGAGCCCCAAGTTCAGCAAGCTCAATCCGGTGACAGGGGTTGCGCGCCTGTTTGCGCCTTCCCAGTTCGGCATGACGCTCAAGGCCTGCGGTCTGGCCTTGGTGCTTGGGGCCATCGGCGCCCTGTTCATTCAAGCCAACGTAGGGCGCTTTCTGCATGCAGTGTCGGTGCCGCTGCCCACGGCTTTGAGCCACGCGGCTGGCACTGTCTGGGCTGGCTTGCTGCTGTTGCTGGTGGCCGTGGGTGCTTTCGCGTTGGTGGACGTGCCCCTGCAGAAGTTTGTATGGCTGCGCGGCTTGCGCATGAGCCACGAGGAAGTCAAGAAGGAACACAAGGAAATCGAAGGCAACGCCGAGGTCAAGGGCAAGCAGAAGGCCCGCATGCGGGAGGCGGCCAACCGGCGCATGCTGGCTGCGGTGCCAAATGCCAGCGTGGTGGTGATGAACCCGACGCACTTTGCGGTGGCTCTTCGCTACGAAGACGGCAAGACCGCAGCTCCGCTGGTCGTGGCCAAGGGCGCGGACCTGATGGCCTTTCGCATCCGCGACGCCGCTCGCGCGGCACAAGTACCGGTGTTGGAAGCCCCCCCCTTGGCGCGTGCGCTGTACGCCCACTCGGAGGTGGATCGCGAGATCCCCGCGGCGCTGTTCTCTGCCGTGGCGCAGGTGCTGGCCTGGGTGTACCAGCTGCGCCATGCCATGGCGGGCAAGGGCAGGGCGCCTGGCGATCTGCCTGAGCTGCACGTGCCCCCTGAACTCGACCCCAGGAACCGAACGGCCCCCGAGCGCGCCGGCACGGAGGATGACGAATGAACACCGCTCGACTCACGGCCAACCCCTGGGTGGCCAAGCTCCAGGGGCTGCTGGGCCCCGACGCCGGCATCCTGAAGGCGCTGACGGCGCCCATCTTCATCGTGATGATCCTCGCGATGATGGTGCTGCCGCTGCCGCCCTTTGCGCTGGACTTGCTGTTCACCTTCAACATCGCCCTGTCGCTGATGGTCATGATGGTGGCGTCCACGATGAAGCGTCCGTTGGACTTCGCCGCGCTGCCTGCGGTCTTGCTGGTGACCACGCTGCTGCGCCTGAGCCTGAACGTGGCCTCCACACGCGTGGTGCTGATGGAAGGGCATACCGGCCCGGGGGCGGCCGGGCAGGTGATCGAGTCCTTCGGACACTTCTTGATTGGCGGCAACTTCGTGGTGGGTTTGCTGGTGTTTGCGATCCTTGTGGTCATCAACTT
>CAYSOD010000300.1:0-5403 GCA_964432385.1 uncultured Rubrivivax sp. | reverse complement strand
GCACCGTGCGCGGCGAGGTCATCAGCTCCACCTTCGATGAACCGGCAGCGCGGCATGTGCAAGTGGCCGAGATGGTGATCGAGAGAGCCAAGCGTTTGGTTGAATTGAAGAAGGACGTGGTGATCCTCCTGGACTCCATCACGCGCCTCGCCCGGGCCTACAACAACGTGTTGCCGTCTTCGGGCAAGGTGCTCACGGGCGGTGTTGACGCCAATGCGCTGCAGCGGCCCAAGCGGTTCTTTGGCGCCGCCCGCAATGTGGAGGAAGGTGGGTCGCTCACCATCATCGGCACAGCCCTGATCGACACTGGCAGCCGCATGGACGAAGTGATCTACGAGGAGTTCAAGGGCACGGGCAACTGCGAGATCCATCTGGACCGCCGGATGGCTGAAAAGCGCGTCTACCCATCCATCCTGATCAACAAGTCCGGGACCCGCCGAGAGGAGTTGTTGCTCAAGCCGGAGATCCTCCAAAAGACCTGGATCCTGCGCAAACTGCTTTATCCGATGGACGAGATCGAGTCCATGGAGTTCATGCTTGACAAGATGAAGGCCAGCAAGAACAACCTGGACTTCTTCGACATGATGCGGCGCGGCGGCTGATCGGCCTTCAGGCCGGCCCCCTGACCGCGGACGCTGGGCCATGCCATGACCAAGTTCAGTTTGAACCTGGTCATCCGTATGTGCCCTGGCCGCCGCTTATAATCATTGGTTTTTCAAACTTCGGAAAGTGCGTCGGGGCGAAGACCCGCGACATGGCTCCCGGCAACTTCAGAGGACCCACTATGAAAGAAGGCATCCACCCCGCTTACCGCGACGTGTGCTTCGTCGATCTGTCCAACGGTTTCAAGTTCGTTACCCGCTCCTGTCTGCAGTCCAAGGAGACCATCAAGATGGAAGACGGGCGCGAGCTTCCTCTGATGAAGTTGGAGACCTCCAGCGAGTCGCATCCGTTCTACACCGGCACACAGAAGAGCGTGGACAGCTTGGGCGGCCGGGTCGAGAAGTTCCGCAACAAGTTCGCTCGCGTCGGCCTGAAGAAGTGAGTAAGGCTTCGCGCTAGCATCAAGGGCAGCCCAGGCTGCCCTTTTTGTTGCACGGACGACTCAATCAAATCCATTTCGTGAGCGTGACAACCGCCCCCTGGGTCACCCGTCGGGAAGTGGCGCCGCTGCCGCGACTGGCGCTGCTGCTGTTTTGCGCGCTGTGGCTGCTGCCTGGGATGGTGGGCCGCGACCCGTGGCGGCAGATGGACGTCACCTCCTTCGGGGTCATGCTGGCCATGGCGCAGAGCCGCATCTCCTGGTGGGCACCGTCCCTCGGGGGTGTGCCCGTGGACGCGGCCTTGCTGCCCCATTGGGTGGGGGCACTCGCCATTCAGGCGCTGGGGGGTCTGTTCGGGCCCGTCATGGCGGTACGCCTCGCGTTCGCAGGCATCGCGCTCAGCGCGATGGCCTGCATCTGGTACGCGACCTTCCATCTGGCCCGCACCGAGGCCGCACAGCCCGCTCCCATGGCCTTTGGCGGTGAGGCGCCGGCGGTGGACTACGCACGTGCCTTGGCTGATGGGGCTCTGCTGGCCTTCATCGCGACCTTCGGCCTGCTGCAACTGGGGCATGAGACCACGTCAGAGTTGGTGCAACTGGCCGCCATCAGCTTCTTCATCTGGTGCGTGGCTGCAGCGCCTTGGCGGCGGGTCACAACCAGGTTCGGGGTGATCCTGAGCTTGACGATCATGGCGGCCAGCGGCGCACCCAGCCTGGCAGTGCTGGTGGGGCTGTGCGGTGCCGTCATCTGCGCGCGCTCCAGTTACCCCAGTGCCCGCCAATTGGTACCCTGGTTGGGGTCCGCCGTGGCGTTGGCGGCCGTGACGGCTTCCGCGCTTGAAGCTTGGAGATGGCGTTACGGCCTGGTCGTGACATGGTCCGAGATCCTGCTCATCCTTCGCCAGTGGACCTGGTTCCTCTGGCCTGCATGGCCGCTGGCGATCTGGACAGCTTGGCGCTGGCGGGCCAGTTGGTCCCATCGCCATGTCGCGCTGCCGTTGACCACGGTGATCTTCGCCATCGCATGCAGCGTCTTCATGGGCGGAGACGACAGGGCCTTGCTGATGGCCCTGCCGGGCATGGCCATTCTGGCGGCCTTCGCCTTGCCGACCTTCAAGCGTCAGGGCTCTGCGGCCATCGACTGGTTTTCGATCTTCTTCTTCAGTACCGCCGCGCTGTTCATCTGGTTCATGTACGTGGCCATGCAAACAGGCTGGCCTGCAAAGCCCGCTGCCAACGTCATGCGCCTGGCCCCGGGCTATGCACCTCAGTTCAGTGTGACGGCCCTGGGTCTGGGATTGGCGGGCACCTTGGGCTGGCTCGCGCTGGTTCGCTGGCGCACCGCGCGGCAGGTGCATCCTTTGTGGAAAAGCCTGGTTCTGCCAGCGGGTGGCGTCGTGTTGTGCTGGCTGCTGCTGATGACCCTCTGGCTGCCCTTGCTCGACTATGCGCGCAGCTACCGCCCGGTGGTGGCTCGTTTGCTGCCCCATCTTCCGCAGCAGGACGGGGACTGCGTGGCGGTACGCGGGGCCAATCCCGCCCTGGTCGCCTCGCTGGAGGTGTTCTCCGACAAGCGATACGACGCCACTGCTGAAGCCCTGACGAACGAGCGGTGCGGAGCTCTGGTCCAGGTGGTCAGGGGCTCCCCCCAGAGCCTGCCCAGTCAGCTCCTCGGGTGGCGACTTGAGGCTACTGTCCAGCGCCCGACAGACCGGGAGGAGCAGATCGGGGTGTACCGCCGCGCGGCGTCAACGCCCTGACGGCGCAAGAGCCTGCGCCAGCTGCTCTGCACAAGACTGCGCCAGACTCCGCTCCGGGGCCTCCACCATCACCCTGACCACCGGCTCCGTGCCAGAAGCCCTGAGCAGCACCCGTCCACGGTCTGCCAGAAGCTCGTCTACCTGGGCACGGGCTGCAGCCAGCGCCGCACTGTCTTCCCAGTCATGGCCCTGCGCACGGCGCACATTGATCAAGACCTGAGGGAACAAGGTCACATCGGCCAGAAGAGATTGCAGCGTCTGGCCCTGCCGCATCACGGCCTGCAGCACCTGCAAGGCGCTGACCAGGCCATCTCCCGTGCTGTGGATGTCCAGCGCCAGAAGGTGTCCTGAGCCTTCGCCGCCAAGCAGCCACCCACGCCGGGTCAACTCCTCGAGCACGTAGCGATCACCGACCTTGGCCCGCACCAGTTCCACGCCTCGTCGCGCCAGAGCGTGTTCGACGCCCAGGTTGGTCATGAGGGTTCCGACCACACCTTGCGGCGTGCGCCCCTGGCGGATTCGGTCCAGCGCCATCACGTAGAGCAATTGGTCGCCGTCGAACACCTTGCCTGCCTGATCGACGATCAGCAAACGGTCGGCATCTCCGTCCAAGGCCACACCGTAGTCGGCCTGATGGGTCTGGACAGCTTCCACCAAGGCGGCCGGTGCCGTGGCCCCAAAGCCTTCATTGATGTTGAAGCCATCAGGTGAGCACCCGATGCGCACGACCTGGGCCCCCAGCTCGTGAAACACGGCAGGCGCCACCTGATAGGCGGCACCGTGAGCGGCGTCCACCACGATCTTCAAGCCCTTGAGAGACAGCTCCGACGCAAAGGTGGACTTGCAGAACTCGACATAGCGCCCTGCGGCGTCGTCCAAGCGGCGCGCCTTGCCCAGGCTGGCTGCATCCACCCAACGCGGCTCCTCGGTGAGAGCCTGCTCCACCTGCTGCTCCCATTCGTCGGGGAGCTTTTCGCCTGAGGCCGAGAAGAACTTGATGCCGTTGTCGGCAAAGGGGTTGTGGGAGGCGCTGATCACCACGCCCAGGTCCAGGCGCAGGGCGCGCGTCAAATAGGCCACGCCGGGAGTGGGAAGCGGGCCGCTGAGCACCACGCTCACACCCGCCGAGGAGAAGCCCGCCTCCAGCGCAGACTCGATCATGTAGCCTGAGACGCGGGTGTCCTTGCCGATCAGCACGGTGGGCGAGGCGCCCTGGCTGCGCAACACGCGCCCAACTGCATGCCCTAATCGCAGCATGAAGTCTGCCGTGATCGGCGCCTGCCCGACCTGGCCTCGGATGCCGTCGGTGCCGAAGTAGTGTCTCGTCATCGGGTGAACTTCTGTCTTTTGGTAGGCCAGCCGCGTGCCCTCTCGCCGCTCGATCCCTCGCTCTGGCCTGTGCCGCGGATCGTGGTGGCGGACGGGTGTTGACTCGCAAAGCGCTGCGGGGCCCCGAGGCCCCGCGCGTGTTACCTCCGCCAAGAGATGAACCTGGTCCGGTTAGGCCGCGGCGGGGGCGCTGTCCGCCGTGACGGCGGGTTCACCGCCGCCTCCGCCCGCCTTCGGGGGCTGGGTGGTCCAATCCTTCGGCGGCCGAGGCGGCTTGCCACCCATGATGTCGTCGATCTGCTCGCTGTCGATGGTTTCCCACTCGAGCAGAGCTTTGGCCATGGCGTGCATCTTGTCTTTGTGGCCCTCGATCAGGGAGCGGGCAATCGAGTACTGCTCATCGATGATCTTTCGGATCTCGCGGTCCACCTTCTGCATGGTCTGCTCAGACACGTTGACCTGCTTGGTCACCGAGCGGCCCAAGAAGACTTCGCCTTCGTTCTCCGCATAGACCATGGGGCCCAACTCATCGGTCATGCCGTAGCGGGTGACCATGTCTCGCGCAATCTGCGTGGCACGCTCGAAGTCATTGCTGGCGCCGGTGGTCATCTGGTTCATGAACACCTCTTCGGCAATGCGCCCGCCAAACAGCACCGAGATGGTGGACAGCATGCGCTCCTTGTCCATGCTGTAGCGATCCCCCTCGGGCAGCTGCATGGTCACACCCAGCGCGCGACCGCGCGGGATGACAGTCACCTTGTGCACCGGGTCGGTCTTGGGCATCAGGCGCGCCACCAGTGCATGGCCGGCCTCGTGATAGGCGGTGTTGCGCCGCTCTTCCTCGGGCATGACCATGGACTTGCGCTCAGGCCCCATCATGATCTTGTCCTTGGCCTTCTCGAAGTCGACCATCTCCACCACCCGGGCGCTGAGGCGAGCCGCGAAGAGTGCCGCCTCGTTCACCAGGTTGGCCAGATCGGCACCCGAGAAGCCGGGCGTGCCCCGCGCCAGGATGTCGGCGCGGATGTCCTGCCCCACCGGCACCTTGCGCATGTGCACGTTGAGGATCTGCTCACGTCCACGCACGTCAGGCAGCGTGACATACACCTGACGGTCGAAGCGGCCCGGTCGCAACAGCGCGGGGTCCAGGATGTCAGGCCGGTTGGTGGCCGCCATCACGATGACGCCGAGGTTGGTCTCGAAGCCATCCATCTCGACCAGCATCTGGTTCAGGGTCTGTTCGCGCTCGTCATTGCCGCCGCCCAGGCC
>CAYSOD010000299.1:0-5408 GCA_964432385.1 uncultured Rubrivivax sp. | reverse complement strand
GAAGCTGATCGAAGAAGGCTTCACCGACAAGGATGGCGTGACGCACCGCAAGGGCAGCGATGCCCACAAGGCGGCGGTGACCGGTGACACTGTGGGTGACCCGTACAAGGACACCGCTGGCCCGGCCGTGAACCCCTTGATCAAGATCATCAACATCGTGGCGCTGCTCATCGTGCCGCTGCTGCCGATGACGGGTACCGCCAAAGCGCCGGCCCACACGGCCGCGCCGGCGGCCGTGAGCGCACCTGCCGTGGCCCCTGCCCCGGCCACCACGACAGCACCTGCGGCTGCCACCCCCGCAGCCAGCGCGGCCTCCAACTGAAGGCCTCGCTCTCACTGACGAGAAAGCCGCCCCCTGGGGCGGCTTTTTTTCTGCCTCAAGCCAGTACGGTGGCCAGCTTCTCCGAGATGGGCCCCATCTGGGCGCGGATCTGCGACACCAGGTGGTGTGCATGGTCCAGGCCCATGGCGGCGTCCTTCATGGACGTCTCCAGCTGATGGCACAAGCCGGACAAGCCCATGGCGCCCACCGCGCCTGCGGAAGACTTGGCCTTGTGCCCCAGCGCCGACAGCCTGGCCCGGTCGCCCGCCAGGAGGGCTGCCTCCAGTTCGTTCATGGTGCGGTCCATGAAGGCCAGAAAGACGGAGGCGATCTCGCGCATCATCTTGGGGTTGCGCCGGGTGAGCTGTGTCAGAACCGACAGGTCCAGCAACTCCTCGGACGCAGCAGCCCCGGCGCCAGGCTTGAGGGGCGCAGGCTGTGCCTGCGGGGGCACATCGACGGGCGGCGTGCCAGCAGGCCCACGCAGCACCTGCGTGGCCATTCCAACCGTGTCCGCGGAGGTGGCCGAGCCGAGCTCTGCGCCCTGCGCAGCAGGCGCGCTGAGGCCGGCTGACCACTTCGCCACGATCTCGTAGAACTGGCTGGGGACCACCGGCTTCGTCACGAAATCGTCCATGCCCACGTCCTGGCAGGCCTGGGCGTCTTCACGACGCGCATTGGCGGTCATGGCGATGATCGGCAGCTTGCGCCATTGCGGTCGCTGGCGGATACGGCGCGTGGCCTCCATGCCGTCCATGACGGGCATCTGCAAGTCCATCAGCACGGCGTCGACGGATTGCCGCTCCAGGGAATCCAGGGCTTCCTGACCGTGGCCCGCGATGAACACCTGGGCCCCGGCAGCCTCCAGCAGCTCTGAAGCCACGCGCTGGTTGAGTTCGTTGTCATCCACCACCAGCAGGCGCCGCCCCTTCAACGCCCCCACCCACGGGTCGATCCCAAACGAGGTGTCGTGCAGATCTGCCGGCCGCGACTCGCCCCACATCAGCGGCACCTTGAACCAGAAAGTGCTGCCGGCACCAGGGGTGCTGCGAACGCCCACCTCGCCGCCCATCAACTCTGCGAGCTTGCGGCAGATCGCCAGCCCCAGCCCCGTGCCGCCGAACTGCCGCGTGGTGGACGTATCGGCCTGGTGGAAAGCCTGGAACAGGTTGGAGATCTGTTCTTGCGACATGCCGATACCTCGGTCTGTCACCTCGAACAGGATCCGCGCCCCGGCGGCATCCTGCCCTTCGGCCACCGCCCGCAGATCGATGTGCCCCGAGTCGGAGAACTTGATCGCGTTGCCCGCGAAATTCAGCAGGATCTGGCGAATCCGCAGGGAATCACCCCGCAGCGAATGGTTCAGATCGTCAGCCACATCGACGACGAATCGCAAACCCTTCTGTTCGGCCAGATCCGACAGCTGCCGCAACACTTCATCGAACAGCGAGCCAACCGTGAAGTCCACCAGCTCGATGTCGAGCTTGCCCGCCTCGATCTTGGCAAAGTCCAGGATGTTGCTGATGAGGTTGAGCAGGTGCTGGCCCGACTCGCTGATGCGTTCCAGGTAGTCACGCAGCTTGGGATTCGGGTCGGCACGCAGCGCCAGGTAGGACATGCCCAGGATGCTGTTCATGGGCGTGCGCATCTCGTGGCTCATGTTCGAGAGGAACTCGCTCTTGGCCTGGTTGGCCGCCGATGCCACGCGCGTGGCATAGGCCAGGGCCTCGGTTCGCTTGCGCACCTTGGCCTCGAGCTTGGCGTTGAGGTCCGCGAGGGCGGACTCCGCCCGCACCCGCTCGGTCACATCGCGGAAGCTGAAGACATGCCCTGCACTCTTGCCGTGGGCCCTCAGGCTCGCGAGGTGACGCTGAAAGACCCTGCCGTCTCGCAGTTCGACGGAGGAGCTGAGCTCTTCACCGGTCTTGCCCGCGCGCTCCATGAGGACCTGCAGGTCCGACTGCTCTTCCACCATCTGGCCCTGCATGAAGCGCACCAAGGCGTGCTCATCGGCACTGGCCAGGACCTCCTGCGGCACGCCCCACATCTGGACGAAGCGGTGGTTGCAGCTGATCAGACCCCCGCGCGGGTTGGCCACCAGAATCCCGTCGGCGGTGGCCTCCAGGGTGGCGCTGAGCACCGCCCTTGAGCGCGCCAGATCCACCTGGGTCCTGACGCGTGCACGGACCACCGCCGGGTTGATGGGCTTGACGATGAAGTCCACCGCCCCGAGCGACAACCCCCGCGCCTCGTCTTCGGGCGACTCCTTGGAGGTCACGAAGATCACCGGGATGTCCGCCGTCTGGGGGTCGCTCTTCAACTGGCGCAGCACCTCGTAGCCGTCCATGAGCGGCATGACCATGTCCAGCAGCACGATGTCGGGC
The DNA here is from genome assembly GCA_964432385.1 of uncultured Rubrivivax sp. Classification (GTDB taxonomy): domain Bacteria; phylum Pseudomonadota; class Gammaproteobacteria; order Burkholderiales; family Burkholderiaceae_C; genus Rubrivivax. Next base: position 2,702 of record CAYSOD010000299.1, on the reverse strand, counting down.
GGGTTCTGCCTGCATAGCGCCAGCGCCCTCTCACCCGTGGTCGCCATGAGCACCTGGTGATCCTGGGCAAAGGCCTGGTACAGCGCCTGGATGTTCAGAGGCTGGTCATCCACCACCAACAAGGTGACGTCCTGCGAACGCCAGGACTCGGCAGCCACGCCCGGCCAGGCGCCGGAGAAAGACGACATGCTCACGCGCGCAAGCCCTTCATGACATCCCCCACGAGCCTGGCGGCCTCGTCAAACTCCAGGCGGTCGATGGCCTGCTGAAGTTCAAGCCATGCGGGGTGCTGTGACAGTTGCGGGTCACGCCGCAAGGGCTCGAAGGCATCCAGCGCCTTCATGTCGGACGCCTGCAGCAACCCGGCCAGGGCGCCCAAGTCCTCCTGGCGTTGCGCCGGCGAAAGAAGCGGCGCCACCTCCGCTCGGCCAGGGTCTGCCGACTCCAGCGTGGCCAGAAAGCTGTTCCCATGGGGCAGGAAGGCATCGGCCCAAGCCCGCAACGGAGGCCACCATGCCAGCACTGCCGCGCTGGAACCCGGGCTTGTGAGCTCCCGCTCTGCCTGCTGGCACTGCTGAACCACTGCCGGGATGCCCAGCATGCCGGCCAACCCCTTGAGGGTGTGGATCTCCTGAGCGGCCTCGCTCCAGCCGGACGCTGCGCACTGCGACGACAGCCTGTCGAGCAGTTGCGGCAAATCGCTGGTGAAGTTGCGCCACATCCGCGCGTAGGTGCCCAGGTGCCCGCCCAGGCGCTGCAAGGCTGCATCGACGTCAACGCCCAACTTCACCGCCATCTCCAGGACGGTGGCTGGCAGCGGGCTCATTGGGGCTGGCCTGGTCTGCGCGGGCGACGCCCAGTCCGCAGGACGCGTGTGCTTGAGCACCACGGCCACCAGATCGTCCAGTTCGAAGGGCTTGCCCACATGATCGGACATGCCCGCCTCCAGGCAGGCCTCACGGTCCGAGGCCATGGCGTTGGCCGTCATGGCGATCACTGGCAATGCCCGCCAACGCTCTTCAGCGCGGATCCTGGCCGTGGCCGTGAACCCGTCCATGACCGGCATCTGCAGGTCCATCAAGACGGCGTCAAAGGGTTCGGACGCAGATTCCAGCACCGACAACCCCCTCTGTCCGTTCTCTGCCAACTCCACCCGAGCCCCCTCGGCTCGCAGCAGCTCCTCGGCCACCTGGCGGTTGTTGGCATTGTCCTCCACGATCAACAAGTGAAGCCCCGCCAGGCGGGGCCGACTCCGAGACATGGATGAAGCCCCAGGAGCCTGCACCGAAGCATGGCCCCATCGGGCATCGCGCACGGCGTCCAGCAGCATGGAGGCCGTCACGGGCTTGACCAGGAAGCCGCCGAGCGAGGCCTGTTCCTGCGCGCTTCTGCTGGACAGCATCTCCCGCCCGTGCGCCGTGACCATCATCACCAGGGTGGACGCCTGCGAGCCCGCGGCCTGTCGCATCTGCAGGCCCGTCTCCCAGCCGTCCATGCCGGGCATCTGCCAGTCCACGAAGGCCACGTCGTAGGGTCGGCCCTGCGCGGCGCGCTCGCGCGACAGCGATACCGCCTGCGGGCCACTGTCGGCCACATCGACGGTCCACCCGAGAGACGCAACCATGTCCGACAGGACCTGTCGAGCCGTGGCGTTGTCGTCGACAACGAGGGCATGCATCGGGGCGGCGTCCACCCTCGGTGTGCCGCCAGGGTCCTCAAGCGCCGGTGCAACCGCGGCCGTCGCCTCATCAGGCAGGCTCACCACGGGCAGGGAAATGCGAAAGCTGAACGTGCTGCCGCGGCCGGGCTCGCTGTCCAGGTCGATCTTGCCGCCCATCAGACCCACCAGCCGCTGACAGATCGCCAGGCCCAGGCCCGTACCCCCAAACCGCCGCGTGGTGGAAGCCTCAGCCTGGGAGAAGCCGTCGAAGATCTTCGAGTGATGGTCTGCGGGGATGCCGATGCCCGTGTCTCTGACCGAGAACTCCAGCAACGCGAAGTCGCCTTCCCGTGATACCTGCCGAAGTGCGATGACCACCTCGCCGCGCTCGGTGAACTTGATGGCGTTGCCGCCCAGGTTGATCAGCACCTGCTGCAACCTCAAGTCGTCGCCGACCAAGGCGTGCGGCACCGAGGCGTCGATGTCGAAGAGTACCTCCACCGGCTTGGAGCCCACGCTGGCCGACAGGATGACCGACAGGTCGCGCATGACCTGGTCCAGCCTGAAAGGCCGCGGATCCAGGGTCATCTTGTCGGCTTCGACCTTGGAGAAGTCCAGGATGTCGTTCAGCAGGAACAGCAGTGAGCGCGCGGCACCTTCGGTCTTGGTCACGTAGTCCCACTGGCGCGAGGTGAGGCTCGTGGACTGCAGCAGCTTGAGCATGCCCAGCACGGCGTTCAGCGGCGTGCGGATTTCATGGCTCATGTTGGCCAGGAACTGGCTCTTGGCCCGGTTGGCCTGCTCCGCGGAATCTCGCGCCTCGCGGGTGATGCGCAGGTTCTCGGCGCGCTCGGTGATCAACTGCGCAATCAGCTCCGAGATCGTGCGAAGGTCTTGCGCGTCTTCCTGCCCGGGTATCTGGGCCTCCTGGCTGGCGGCCTCGCCAGGCGCCGGCAGACGGACCAGTTCCTGAGACTCCGGCAGTTGCATCTGGGCTGCCGTCTTGCGCAGAACGGCAAAGGCGCTCGAGCGCGTCTCGTTG
>CAYSOD010000298.1:0-5412 GCA_964432385.1 uncultured Rubrivivax sp. | reverse complement strand
CTGCCCAGGGGTGGGGCGGGCCGCGCCGCCAGTGCCGCAGTTGGGGGCGGGGCAAGCGACGCCGCGGCGGGCTGGGGCCTGGCGCCGCCTTCCGGTGCGTTTGCGGTGCTGGCCGGCATGGGCCAAGCTTACGCGAAGCTGCTGCGCATGCCGGTGTACCTGCTGCACGTGGCCATCCTGGGCCTCACCACCGCCGCCTTCTACATGTTCCTGGCAGCAGCGCCATCGGTGCTGCGCAGTTACGGCATCGGCCCGGGCGAGGTGGGCTTCTTCATCATGGTGGTGCCGCTGTCCTACATCGTCGGCAACTTCCTGACCAGCCGGCTGGTGCGGCGCTGGGGCGGGCCGTCCCTGATTCGTCTGGGCCAGGGTTTCAGCCTCGCGGGCGCCGCCTTGATGCTGCTGCTGGGCCTGGCGGGGCAGCACACCCCGTGGGCCTTCGTGGTGCCCTTGCTCCTGCTGGGCGTGGGGCATGGCCTGCTGGTGCCGCCTTGCCTGGTGGCCACGGTGGCGCTGGTGCCGGCCCTGGCCGGCGCGGCCTCGGCGCTGGCCGGTGTCAGCCAGCAGCTGATGGGTGATCTGGGCGGCTATCTCGTGGGCTGGGTCTCGCACGCCGACCACGTGGGCCTGGCCGCGCTGATGCTGGCGGCCACCGTAGTGGCGACGCTGGCGCGGGCGGGGGCTGTGCGATGGGCGAGCCAGCGCGGGGGCTGAAGGCCGCAGTCTGCATCGAGCATGTGCTGGCCAGCCCTTCGAGGCCTGTCAGGCGCTCAGGGTCAAGTCTCAAGCTCGGAAGCGTCGAAACTACCAAATAGTAATTTTAGATAAATACAAAATACCATTTATTGTAGTAATCTATTGATATGCCCAAGACGGCTCGAGCCCTTCTTCAACTGCCACCCGCGACGTCTGGCGCCATCGAGAAACTCGGCGCTGACCTGGCGGTGGCCCGTTTGCGCCGCAAGGAGTCGTTGAGGGCCTGGGCACAGCGCATGGGCGTGACGGTGGCCACGCTGCAGCGCTTGGAGGCGGGGGATCCGTCCGTGGGCATCGGCATCGTCGCCACCGCGCTGTGGCTCATTCGGCGCGATGGCGAACTGGGTCAGCTTGCGGCCCCAGAACACGACCTGGGTGCCATCGAGATGGATGTGCGTCAGGCCATCGCGCTGGGCCGCGCACGCGCCCAAGCCTCGGCTCAGGCGCGCTTGCGACCAGTGAGCAAGCCTCGGAAATCCGAGAAGGCCGAAGGTTAAGGAACAAGGGACAAGGGCCGGGATGAGGCTGGACGACTTGCACCTTTGGTACCTGGGCGAGCCTGCGGCCCCACGCTACGTGGGGGCGCTGCAACTGGTGGCTGCGGGCAAGGGGGTTGCGCTGCGTTACGGCGCCCAGTGGCTGGTCAGCGGCTTTGCCCTGAGCGAGGACCTTCCACTGGTGGAGGGCGAATTCCTGCCTGCGGGTCGCCTTGCGGCGGATGCACCCCGCGCAGTGGGGGCGGTCGATGACGCGCGGCCCGATCGCTGGGGCGAGAAGGTCATCCGGTTCATCGACAGGCCCCAGCGCCTCTCGCTGATGGAGTATCTGTACTTCGCTGGCGACGACCGTTTTGGAGCGCTGGGTGTCTCCACGTCAGCCACTGTCTACAGCCCCAGGGAAGGCGGGCCGCTGCCGCGTCTGGAGCAAGCCCAGCAGCTCAGCGAGATCGTGGCCAAGATCGAGGCCTCGGAGCCCGTCAACGCCTTGGAGGCGAAGCTCATCGCCGGCGGTGGCAGTCCCCTGGGAGGGGCCAAGCCCAAGGCGCTCGTCAGTATCGAGGGTGTGCAGTGGGTCATCAAGTTCTTCAACAACGAACCCGTCGACTCCCCGCTCATCGAACATGCCACGATGACCCTGGCCCAGCGCGCCGGCATCACGGTGGCGCAGACCCAGGCCATACGCCTGGCGGGCGCGCATGCGATTGCGGTACGCCGCTTTGACCGCGAACCAGGTCGGCGCATCCACAGCATTTCAGCAGGCACGGCCCTGCGCGCGGCGGCGGCATCGGGTACGGAACCCGAGATGGGCTACCCAGAGCTGGCGCGCACGCTGCGACGTGCGGGCATCACTCAGGACGACACGAACCTGCACGACGCGTGCGAGCTCTTCCGCCGAATGGTCTTCAACATCCTGATCGACAACACCGATGACCACGAGAAGAACCACGCCCTGCTGGTGGTGCACCCGCAGGCGCATGGCCGTCTGAAGCTCGCCCCGGCGTATGACGTGCTGCCCACCAACTCCGGCCAGCGTTACCAGGAGTTCATCTGCGGCGCGCAGGGAAGGGAGTCGACGCTCGACAACGCGATGTCGCAGTGCGAGGCCTTTGGACTGCCGACTGAGCAAGCAGCAGCTGAGGTGGCACGTGTCATTGAGGTGGTGAACGGCTGGCAAGCCCACTTCGCGCAGCAGGGCGTGACGGCGCGTGACTTGCGCAGTCTGGCCGAGCGTATCGACGGCCAAGCGCTCAGGGAGCAGCGCGTAGGCTTCGAAGCAGCCCGCTTTGGGTCAGCGTCGGCCAGGAAGGTCAGAAAAGTCAGGCCCGGGCCGTTCAGGCTCGGGTGAGGCGCGTCCGCTGCGGCCCCCATGCGCTGATGCCCGCCCTGGCGCGCGCGGTCTCGGCGCAGGCCGGGGTCGCTCTGAAGCTCATGGATGTCTTCGGCAACGACTCGGGTGCCGCCTTCATTGCAGCGCACCAGGTCGCCCCTTGAACCCCCCCTTTCGTAGGCGATTCGCCTGGCGGACACTCGGTCCATCAAGCGTCGTCACCTGATACATCATGCCGTCGCGCTGGCGGCGGGTTCGTCCTCCTGGGGTGCTGCCTGGGCTCAGTCGGCTGTGCCGGCCGGAGGCGGGCAGTTCCAGCTCGCGCTGCAGGCCCTGGCGCAGGCGCCGGCTGATGGGCGCACCCTGCTGCACCTGAGCGCGGGCATGGTGGCGGTGCAAGCCGTGCACGGCGCCTACGACCTGCTGGCCGACCTGAGGCCGGTCACCGCCGTGGGCGACAGCTCCACGGTGCTGATGGTGGGCCCGCGCTCGCCCCACTAGACCCTGGCCGACCTCGTTGCCTTCGGCCGCGCCCACCCTGGCAGCCTCACCTATGCCACCTCGGGCCAGGGCTCGCTGGAGCATCTCAAGATCGCGCAGATCGAGAAGGCCGCCGGCTTCCGGAGCTTGGGCGTGCCGTTCCGAGGTGGGCCCGACATGGTCAAGGCTTTGATCGGTGGCGAGGTGGACTTCACCATCGTGCCCACGCCGACCACGCCTTCGACATCAGTAAGCGTCATGGGTTCGTTGATGCGCGACAGCATGTAGCCGCAGGCCACATCCACCACATGCTGGGCACGCAGACCGCGCAGTTTGCGGGGGTTCGCGCCCTTGTTGGGCATCAGCCTTGAGGGCCATCACCGTCACCGCGTCCGCGAAGTCGTAGTGCCGCCATGGCTGGCTCAGCACCTGGAGGTGCTCGGTGAACGCGGGGCCGTCGCCAACGCCATAGACTCTGGTGGCGTTCTGACGCGGCAGTGTCAGGCCTGCCATCGCGTTGGCGCGGTCCCACCACGCGGGTTCGACCTCGATGGCGCGGTAGTGCTTGGCGCGGATGACCGCGTCGTCGACCACCACCAGGCAATCGATGCGTCCCTGGGCGGGCTCCGCCCCGGCCTTGGCCTCGTACTCGGTGTAGACCTTGACGATGCGCTGGCTGCTGAAAGCCATGCCGAAGGCGAAGATGCTGCGCCTCAGCACCGCGCGCATCACGAAGACGGTGATCTCGTCCTTGAAGCCGGGTGCGATCAGGCCCTGCTCGAACAGGGTGGCGGTGATGTCGATCGCCGCCCGGGGGTGCTTGACGATGATGCTGAAGCGGTTGCGCGAGCGGCTGCCATCTCGCAGGTCGATCTTGACGCTGGGCTCGACGACGGGGCTGGGCGTCAAAGCAGCTTCTTCAGCAGGTACGACAACCGCGCGCCGGCCTTGGCGGTGGCGTCCAGGTCCACCGAGTCGATCTCGCCGGCATATTCCTGATCGCCGTCCAGCACGTTGACGTCGCCAGAGATCGCCACCTGCAGGTTGCGGCGCAGCCGGAAGGCCAGCACACTCGCCACGGCCATGTAGAAGCGTGCGGCAAAGGCGGTGTCGGTCTCGATCTTCTCCATCAGTACATCCTCCTCGAGGACGGCCACTACCGCCGCGGTGTCGGCCGTGATGCGCGCCACGGTCTTGCGCTTGTCTACGAAGCTGACCTCGCCCATGATGTCGCCGGCGTTCAGCGTGCCCAGCGGTCGGCCGTCGGGCGCGTTCACGCGGCAGCGCCCGTCCAGCAACAGGTAGACGCTGCGGTTGACCTTGCCGCTGTCGATCAGCACCTCGCCCGCGGCTACAGGTTGCTTGCGGCAGGCCTGGTGGATCCATGCCACGTCGTCTTCGTCCAGGTTGTCGAAGATGATGAGAGAGGAGCGCATGGTGTCTAGGCCTTTCCGTGGAACATGGTTCTGAAGGGACCGGGGGTGTCGAGCAGTTGCTCGTAGCGGCCTTCCTGGGCGACGGCGCCGCGGTCCAGCACGATGATCCGGTCGCAGTGGCGCAAAGTGCCTAGGCGGTGGGTGAAGACGATGCGCGTGATGGCCAGGCCGTCCAGCACCGCGCCCACCTTCTGCACGCTCACGTTGTCCAGCGCGCTGGTGGCTTCGTCGAAGATCAGCAGTTTGGGCTCGCCCACCAGGGCCCGGGCCAGGCCCAGCAGCTGCGTCTGCCCGCCCGAGAACAGGCTGGAGCTCTCGCCGATGACCGTGTGCACGCCCATGGGCAGCCCCTTGACGAAGGAGGCCATGCCGATGGTCTCCAGCGTCTTGAGCATCTGGTCGATCTCGATGTCGCGCCCGGCGCTGATGTTCTCCAGGATGGAGCCCGCGAACATGCGCACGTCCTGCAGCACCACGCCAAAGTGGCGCCGCGCCTCGTCCATGTTCACGTTGGACATGTCGTTGCCGTCCAGCAGCACCTTGCCCGAGGTGGGCGGTTGCAGGCCCAGCAGCAGCCGCACCAGGGTGGACTTGCCGCAGCCCGAGGGACCGACGATGCCGATGTACTCGCCTGCCTTGACCTGCAGCGAGAAGTTGGTGAACACCGGCACCTGGTCCTCACCGTAGCGGAAGTCCACGCCCTGGAGCTCCAGCTCGCCGCTGCTGTTGCCCAGGCGGCGGCGCCCGCTCACCGGCTCGGGCACCTCGTTGCGCACGGTGGCCGACATGTCCACCGAGATGCGCAGCCCAAAGTAGCCCATCACCGCCGCGCACAGGCCCGCCACGCTGCCGGTGACGATGGACACCGAGGCCACGAAGGCGACGTACTCGCCGATGGAGGTGGGCTCGGCCT
>CAYSOD010000297.1:0-5457 GCA_964432385.1 uncultured Rubrivivax sp. | reverse complement strand
TAGACGTTCTGCGCCATCGCCCCTGCGCAGGTGAAGGCGTAGGAGCGGCGACGCGAGGCCGGCACCAGCTTCATGCGCGTGTGATCGGCTACGAAGATCAAGTCGAGGGCCGCCTGATCCACAAAATCCTGGTAGCCCGTGACACGCCGCACATCACTGGCCACCTCCAGGCGCAGCGCGTGCTGGGTGGGGTCATAGAAGTGCAGACCGTTGGGCAGTGCCACATGCAGGTCCACCTCCTGCGCGTGCAGCGCGCTCGGGGCCGTACGGCCGCCTTCGGCGGGCCGGTTGACGCCCGCCGCAGCCCAAAGCAGGTCCGACAGCAGCTGCTCGCTCAAGGCTTGGGTTGAAAACTTGCGCTGCGATTGACGCAGCAGCAAGGCCTCCATTAAGGGCATGCCCCCCGTTCGGCTGGGCGCCGGCAGGCTCATCAGCGCTGCGGCAGGCCCAGCCAGGGGCAAGGGCTTGTTCTGGCCGATGAGGCCCAGGGCGAGCTTGGTCAGGGTGTTCATGGGCGATGCCAGAGGAAGTGGAACCGCTCACCCTAGCCCGCAGGTGCCGGCGCCCCTTGAGCACGCGCAGCCCAAAACGCCAGCGCGTCAAGGCCCGCGCCACCCGGCCGCCGAGAACTTCTTCCAGGGCAGGTCCGCCGGCACGCCGGCTCCACCCGAGGGCCTTGGCTTACCCTGAAGCCGCTGGGTCATCCCGCGCACGCTGTCGGTGCGGGTGGTGATGCGTGCATTGATGCGGCTGCCGATCACCCCGACCGCAACTCGCCCGAGAAGCGTTCGAAGACCGCCCCGAGCGGCAACGCGAACACGCGCTCTTCCAGCGGCCAGGCAGCGTGGCCGGCGTGGATCACGTACAGCGCCTCCAAACCAAGCACGTCGCGCGCTGAGCGCATGGAGGCGGTGACGCGTGGCGAATCGGTGCGCTTGATCTCGAAACCGAGGCGACGTCCGTCCTTGAACACCAGCAGGTCCAATTCAGCTCCGGTGTGGGCGCGCCAGTGGTGACAGTCTCGCCAATCGGCACCCAGGGCCTGCACCACCTGCTGCAGGGCAAAGCCTTCCCAGGAGGCGCCGACTCTGGGGTGCCCCAGCAAGGCCTCGGCGCGGGCAGGTATGTCAAGCAGGGCGTGCAGGAGGCCGGAGTCGGCCAAGTAGACCTTCGGTGCACGGACCTGGCGCTTGGACACGTTCTCGAACCATGGGGGCAAGACCCGAACCATGCAGGTGGCCACCAGGATGTCCAGGTAGTGACGCACGGTCGGTTCGGAAACGCCGAAGGCGCGCGCCATCTCGGCCCCGCTCCAGAGTTGGCCCGAGTAGTGGGCCATCATGCTCCAGAACCGGCGAAGCGTGGCGGGCGCCAGACGCAAGCCGAGCGCAGGGATGTCTCGCTCCAGGTAGGCGCGAATGTACTCCCGGCGCCAGCGCAGGCTGGCGGCATCGCTGCCCGCAAGCATGGAGCGAGGCAGTCCGCCCCGTTGCCAGAGAGCATCGATCTGCTCCGGCCCCACCTCACCCAGGTCAAGACCAGGCAGCTCGTGGTAAGCCACCCGCCCCGCCAAAGACTCACCGCTGCCCTTGATCAGCTCTGGCGCGGCCGAGCCCAGGATCAGATAGCGTACCCGGGTGCCTGCTTTATCCGCCAGCACTCGCAGCGCCGGAAAGAGATCAGGCCGGCGCTGAACCTCGTCGATGATGACCAAGCCTGACAGCGGCTCCAGCGCCAGCATGGGCGCGGCCAAGCGCGCTTCGTCACGGGGATCTTCCAGATCGAAGTGGTGCGTGGCCCCCTCAAACCCGCGTGCGACAGCCGCGGCCAAGGTCGTCTTGCCGGTTTGCCGTGCCCCCACGATAGCGACGACAGGGAACTCCAGCAACAGCCGTCGAACGCTTCCCAGGTGAAGTGGTCTCTCCAACATGAGACCGTATTTTCCATGAAATTCTAAAGATGATCTTTAGCTTTTCACATTCAAATCAGCCACCTCGTGTCGGCTTCAGCAATGCCTTGAACAGCAGAAAAGCGGCCTGCGGCTGCCCGACAGGCGATGGAGGTTGGTCTGCGGTCAAGGCCCCCGCCGCGTGGCGGGTGACAGCTTCTTCCAAGGCAGATCGGCCGGCACCGCGGCCATCGGCCCGGCGGCCTTGGCCACCAGCACATGGCTGGCGTAGGGTTGGAAGTCGGCGCGGAAGTGCACCGAGCTCTTGACCACGATGACGCGCATCTGCTCGGGGTGGATGCCCACCATGCGCAGCAGTTCACGGTCCAGCAGCTGCTTCTTGCCGCTGACCACGGCCACGCGGATGCCCTCGATTTCCAGGCAGGCGCTGGGGCCCAGGCGCACGGTCAGGCCGCGCATCATCGGGCCCTTGAGGGTGCAGACGCCGTCACTCACGGCCAGCACCTTGAAGCGGCCGCGCACCGGGGCGTCGCTGTGCAGCCCGGTGAAGGTGGGCACCGCCTTGCCGAGCGCCAGCTCAAGCTCGGCGCCCACACCGGCTTCCAGCGCGGCGCGGCCGGCCTCGGGGTCGAACAGCAACCCCAGCGCCACCTGGCCGGGGTAGCGCTTGCCGGCCCCCTGCGCCAGCAGCGCGTGCAGCATGCCGGTGGTGTTGCTGTCGCCGCCAGCGCCGGGGTTGTCCTGCGTGTCGGCCACCACCACGGGCTGGCCGGCGGTTTCTGCCAGGGCCAGAGCACGCTGGGCGGCGTCGTGCGCCGACAGCACCTCGCCCTGCCATTGCGTGGGTTCGGCCACCGCGGCGTAAAGAGCCTCCACGGCGGCGTGCGCCCGCTCGCCATGACCCCAGACCGTGGGGCCGCACTCGTCGAAGTCCGAAGCAGGGAACCCGGGGCAGAAGCTCAGCACAGTACCGTACTCGCGGTCCAACGCCACCAGCCGCTCGTAGAGCGACTTGGCAGGCTCCATGAAGGTGCTCTGCGAATTCAGCGCGATGAGATACGGAAGGCGCCGCGCGTGCATCGGCTCCTTGAGGCCCGCACGCAGGCGTCGCGCCATCAGCTCGGCGGCCAGTGCCCCGGTGTCGGCCATGTCCACGTGCGGGTAGGTGCGGTAAGACACCAGCGCGTCGGCCAGCGACAGCATGCGCTGCGTGACGTTGGCGTGCAGGTCCAGGCTGGCCACGATGGGCAGGCTGGGGCCGACGAGCGCTCGTAGGCGCTGCAGCAATTCGCCCTCGGCATCGTCGGCATGCTCTGCCACCGCAGCGCCATGGAGGTCCAGGTAGATACCGTCCAGGCCGCCGCTCGTCAATGCGGATTGCACATCTTCCAGGATGGCACCGGAAATGCGCTCGAAGGCATCTCGCGTGACATAGGAAGACGGAATGGCCCCGGCCCAGCAGGAGGGCAGCAGCGTCCAGCCGTGGTGCTTGGCGGCGTCGATGAAGCCGCCGACGGGGATGTTGATGCCCGTCATCTGCGCCTGCATGGCGGCGCCGCGCACGAAGGCGGGAAAGGAGTCGCCCCGGGTGAAAGCAGCCCAGTCGGCCAGACTGGGGGCGAAAGTGTTGGTCTCGTGCTGGAAGCCGGCGATGAGAATACGCATGCCCAGATCATCGCATCCTTGAGAATATCGCTTGGTGTTTCAACCACGGAGTGCAGCGCATGTGGACTTGGCTAAAGCTGATGGCGATCCCACGTCCCTCCCAGGGATTGATTGCCCTATTGGCGCTGTCCGCCAGCGTCCTCACGGCCTGCGGAGGCGGTGGCGGTTCAACGCCTGCAACAGCGATGGGCACCTTGCGTGTGGCCCTTACTGATGCCCCCGCTTGCGGCTTTGATGCGGTCAACGTCACCATCCGGGAGGTCCGGGTCCACCAGAGTTCGACGGCCGCGGAAAGCGATGCGGGCTGGATCACCCTCGCGATGCCCAGTCCTCTGCGGATCGACCTGTTGACCCTGACCAACGGAGCCTTGGCAGAACTTGGTCAGACTCCCCTTGCGACGGGCCGATACACACAGATGCGTTTGGTGCTGGCTGACAACATGACGGCCTCTCCTCTGGCCAACGCCGTCAAACCCACAGGCTCCGCTGAGGTCGCGCTTGAAACCCCCAGCGCCTTCCAGACCGGCCTGAAAATGAATCTCAACCTGGACGTGGCGGCCAACCAGATCGCAGATGTTGTGATCGACTTTGACGCCTGCCGGTCTGTGGTAACGGCCGGCCGCTCGGGCCGCTATCTGCTCAAGCCAGTGCTCAGCGCGTCGGCCAGGTTCCTGTCGGGTGTGCGAGGGAGCCTGGAACCAAGCGCTGCCGCTGGAGCAGCGGTGACCTTGCAAACGGCCGGTGATGTGATCAAGGCCACGGCACCCGACCCTGCCACGGGAGCCTTTCGGCTGTCGCCAGTGGCGCCCGGCACCTACGATCTGGTGGTGACCTCGCCCGGTAGGGCCACATCGGTGGTGACGGGCGTGACGGTGGCGACAGACACGCTGACTGACGTCTCCAACGCTGCCTTGGCACCTCCAGCTTCGGCTTCGGGAGTTGCACGAGGAAAAGTATCCGTGCTACCTGCGCCTGCAGCCCTGGACGCCGTGGTGCGCGCGCGGCAGACGCTGCTGCCCGGAGGGCCGACGGTGGAGGTGGCGAGTGTGGCCGCCGACGCCTCTACTGGGGAATACACCTTCACCCTGCCCACAGGCGCACCCGTTCGGGCGACCTTCAGTTCTAGCGGCGCGGCTTTGTCATTTGCCGCAGCGGCATCAGCAGCAGGTAGCTATCAGGTTCGTGCCATTTCGGGTGGCACAACCAAGGGCCCAACCACAGTGACCGTCACACCCACTGTGGCCGCAGTCGCTGACTTCGCGTTCCCTTGATGCACCGACCACGGCAGTCCGAGGCCGCGTGAAGCCGGCGTAAGGCTCTCAGGCCCCGAAGGAGAAGTCTCGCCCAGGCGCCGCGCTGAACAGCGCTCGGGTGTATTCGTGCTGTGGCGCGCCAAACACCTGGTGCGCAGGGCCGATCTCCACCACCTCGCCCTTCGACATCACAGCCAGAAAATCGCACACCTGCGAGGCGACACGCAGGTCGTGCGTGATGAAGAGCATGGCCAGCTTCAGGCGCTCGCGGATTTCTTCGAAGAGCTTGAGCACCTGGGCCTGCACCGACACGTCCAGGGCCGAGACGGCCTCATCGGCGATCAGCAGTTCCGGCTCCATCATCAGCGCCCTCGCAATGCACAAGCGCTGGCGCTGACCGCCGGAGAACTGGTGCGGATAGCGCGTCAGGGCGCTGGCGTCCATGCGCACCAGGTCCAGCAGGCTGCGCGCGCGCTCCATGGCTGAAGCCTCGGACAGCCCGTAGTTCACAGGCCCCTCGATCATGGCCTTGGCAATGGTCATGCGCGGGTTGAGCGAGCGGTAGGGGTCCTGGAAGACGATCTGCACGCGCCGGCGCAGCGGGCGCAGCGCAGACGCCGAAAGACAGGC
>CAYSOD010000296.1:0-5459 GCA_964432385.1 uncultured Rubrivivax sp. | reverse complement strand
CGTGTCGCCCAGCTGCAGCACGCCGTGGTTGGGGATGCCGATGATGTCGCCGGCAAAGGCTTCCTCCAGCAGTTCACGCTTCTGGCTCATGAAGGCCACCACCGTGTTGGGGCGGATCTCCTTGCCGCTGCGCGCCACCTTCAGGCGCATGCCGCGCTCGAATCGCCCGCTGGCCACGCGCACGAAGGCGATGCGGTCGCGGTGCGCCGGATCCATATTGGCCTGGATCTTGAACACCACGCCCGTGAACTTGGGCTCCTCGGGGGCCACCGTGCGCTGGATCGCCGGCTTGGCGCCCGGTGACGGCGCCAGGTCCACCAGCGCGTCCAGCACCTCGCGCACGCCGAAGTTGTTGATGGCCGAGCCGAAGAACATGGGCGTCTGCCGCCCCGCCAGGAACTCGGCCTCGTCAAAGCCGGGCGCCGCCTCCTGCACCAACTCCACCTCGCCCGCAGCCTGCTCGTAGGCGGCGCCGAAGCGATGCGCCAGCAACGGGTTGTCCAGACCCTCGATGATCTCGTCGTCCTGGTTGGCGCGGTCCTCGCCGGGGGAGAACACGCGCATCTGGTGCTTGCGCAGATCCAGCACGCCGCCAAAGAACTTGGCCATGCCCACCGGCCAGGTGAAGGGCACCACACCCATGCCGAGTTCGCGCTCGATCTCGTCCATCAGCGTCAGCGGCTCCTGCACCTCGCGGTCCATCTTGTTGACGAAGGTGAGGATGGGCGTGTTGCGCGCCCGGCACACCTGCAGCAGCCGCCGCGTCTGCGGCTCCACGCCGTTGGCCGCGTCGATCACCATCAGCGCCGCGTCCACGGCCGTGAGCACGCGGTAGGTGTCTTCGGAGAAGTCCTGGTGGCCTGGGGTGTCCAGCAGGTTGATCACGCAGTCCCGGTACTCCATCTGCATGACCGAGGACGCCACCGAAATGCCGCGTTGCTTCTCGATCTCCATCCAGTCCGACGTGGCGTGGCGCGAAGCCTTGCGCGCCTTCACCGAGCCGGCAATCTGGATCGCGCCGGAGAACAGCAGCAGCTTCTCCGTCAGCGTGGTCTTGCCCGCGTCGGGGTGGGAAATGATGGCGAAGGTGCGGCGGCGTTGCACCTGGGCCTGCAGGGGGCTGGACATGGTGGGTGCGGCGGGAGGCCGCCTGGGGAAACCCGAGATTATCGGAGGGGTGTGGCTTGCACGCTGTGCGGTCCCAGCGGACTGCCCAGGCGCCGGGCCTGGGCGCAAAGCCTGGCCGTCACGACAAGCGCTTCACCCCCGGCAACTCGCAGGCATACACCGCATTACGCAGCGCCGCGATGGCCTCGTAGCGCGTGAAGCTGCGTCGCCAAGCCAATACCACGCGCCGCGTGGGCACGGGGGGCTCGAACTTTAGGTAAGCCACATGCGGCTGCGTTCCCTTGGGCACGCTCAGTTGCGGCACCACCGTCACGCCCATGCCCGAGGCCACCATGTGCTTGATGGTCTCCAGCGACGAGCCCTCGAAGCTCTTGCGGATGCCGTCGGCATTGCTGGAAAAGCGCGCGAACTCCGGGCACACCTCCAGTACCTGGTCGCGAAAGCAGTGGCCCGCGCCCAGCAGCAGCATGGTCTCCTGCTTGAGCTCCTGCGCGCTGACCTTCTTGCGCTTGGCCAGCGGGTGGCTCTTGGGCACGGCCACCATAAAGGGCTCGTCGTACAGCGGGGCGACGGCCAGGCCCGTGTCCGGGAAGGGCTCGGCCATGATGGCGCAGTCGATCTCGCCGCTACGCAACATGTCCAGGAGCTTGACCGTGAAGTTCTCCTGCAGCATGAGCGGCATCTGCGGCACGCGCTCGATGGCCTGGCGCACCAGGTCGGGCAGCAGGTAGGGCCCGATGGTGTAGATGATGCCCAGCTTGAGCGCGCCCGACAGCGGGTCCTTGCCGCTCTTGGCGATCTCCTTGACGGCGGCGGCCTGCTCGATCACCACCTGCGCCTGGCGCACGATGGCTTCACCGAGCGCGGTCACGCTGACCTCGTTGCCGCCGCGCTCGAAGATCTTGACGTCCAGCTCCTCCTCCAGCTTTTTCACCGCCACGCTCAGGGTGGGTTGAGAGACGAAGCAAGCCTCTGCGGCGCGGCCAAAGTGCCGCTCGCGGGCCACGGCGACGATATAGCGCAACTCGGTGAGGGTCATGCCCTCATTGTCTGCTACGACGTGGGTAGGGCTGCCGGTCAAGCCAGCCTGAGAACGGCCTGAAACCAGCTTGAAACCGATGCACAAACCGGGCGGGTATGCTCGCCCCCGCTCGGACTTCAATGCGCCCGTCGAGCCCTGCAACCAGTGGCATGCC
Source organism: uncultured Rubrivivax sp. (assembly GCA_964432385.1). Classification (GTDB taxonomy): domain Bacteria; phylum Pseudomonadota; class Gammaproteobacteria; order Burkholderiales; family Burkholderiaceae_C; genus Rubrivivax. Next base: position 3,135 of record CAYSOD010000296.1, on the reverse strand, counting down.
GCCGCGCGGTGCTGGCCCGGCTACCTACCTATCCAACATCGCCCTGAACGACCATGTCCCACGCCACCACGCCCTGCCTGCGCCCCGCCCGCGCGTCGGCCATCGCTCTGACCTGCGCCCTGGCCTTGGGCGCAGGTTCCAACGCCTCGTTCGCGCAGGCCGCGGCGCCGGCGCCTGCGGCGGCGCCACAGACAGCGCTTCAGGTGGTGCAGACGGTCCGGGCTGAATTTGCAACGCCCATCAACGCGGCGCAGACCCTGCTCACGCAGGGCCAATTCGACGAAGCCATGCGTAACGTGGCGATCGCGGCGGCACTGCCCAACCCAACGCCCTACGAGACCATGCTGGTAGAGCGTACTCGCGCGGCCATCGCGCAGCGGCAGGGCAACAACGCGCTCGTCGTGCAGGCGCTGGAAGCCGCCTTTGCCACGGGGCAGATCCCGCCGGCCGACGAGGTGGGGCTGGTCGAGGCCATCGTCAGCATCGCCTCCCGGCTCAATGATCACCCTCGCGTGCTGCGCTGGACCGAGCGCTACGCCGCCTTGGGGGGCACGCAGGATGCAGTGCGCATGGTGCGCATTCAGAGCCAGCTGGCCACAGGTGACGAGAAAGGGGCGATGGTGGCCCTGATCGCACGGCTGGATGCCGCCGACAAGGCTGGGCAGACCCAACCCGAGTCTCACCTGCGCACCCTGCTGTCGCTGCAGCAGAAAGCCAAGGACGCCGGCATGCAGCGCACGCTGGAGCGTCTGGCTGTGGCCTACCCCCGGCCGGAGTACTGGATGGACCTGGTGGTGTTCGCTGCCCGCGACCCCAACCTTCCCGACCGCACCTTGATCGAGATGTACCGCCTGCTGCGTCTGGTGGGTGGGGTCAAGCAGCTGGAGCTCGGTGAGGAGCTGGCCCAGCTGGCTTCTCGATTGGGTCAGCCGGCCGAGGCGCTGTCGGTGGTGGAGGATGCCTACGCTGCGGGCCAGATGGGCAAGGGCGGCCAGGCCACGGCCCACCAGACCTTGCGTGACCAGCTTCGCAAGCAGGCGGCCGCCGAAGCCGCCGACCGTGCCGCTGCCGAAGCTGCGGCCAAGACCGCCCCCAATGGCAACGGCCTGGTGGACCTGGGCTGGGCGATGGTGGCCGGCTTGCCCATGGGGGCTGCGCCTGCGCTGGTGGAGCCGGGCCTGGCCCTGATCGAGCAGGGCGTGGCCAAGGGCGGGTTGCGCCGGCCTGTGGAGGCACGCCTGCACCTGGGCATGGCCCAACTGGCGGCCGGCCGCAAGGACGTTGCGCGTCAGACGCTGATGGCGCTGGAGGCCGAGGCCAAAGGTGACCCCCTGGCGGTGCCGGTGCAGCTGTGGAGCCTGTTCGCTCGCGCCCCGGCCATGATGCCCACCCGCCAGTGACTCTGTGAGCCCCCGAGAGGCCGAGCGGCGCCCGGCCGCGCCCCATGGGGAGTAAGAAGACTTGGGAGCCGCCCTGCGTTTTCTTGTGGTTCGGTGGCTGACGTTGCTCCGTCAGGCCTTCAGGTACTCCGCCTTGGTGCTGAGCCAGCGCGCCACGTGCGCGCGTGCGGCCGCCGGGTGCTCAGCCAACAGGCGCGGTGCCACGCGGCGCGCCTGTTCCAGCAGGCCCGAGTCACCGTTCAGGTCGGCAAAGCGCAGCAGGTCGGCGCCGCTCTGGCGTGCGCCCATGAACTCGCCGGGGCCGCGGATCTCCAGGTCGCGCCGCGCGATCTCGAAGCCGTCGGTGGTCTCGGCCATGGCCCGCAGGCGTGACTTGCCGGTGTCTGACAACGGGCCGGTGTAGAGGAGCACGCACACGCTCGCGGCGGAACCGCGTCCCACGCGCCCGCGCAGTTGGTGCAGCTGTGCCAGGCCGAAGCGCTCGGCATGCTCGATCACCATGAGGCTGGCGTTGGGCACGTCCACGCCCACCTCGATGACGGTGGTGGCCACCAGCACCCCCATGCGCCCGCTGCTGAACTCGGCCATCACGGCCACCTTCTCCGCAGCCGGCATGCGGCCGTGCAGCAGCCCCACCTGACAGCCCGGCAGCGCAGCGCCCAGCACGGCACTGAGCTGGGCGTGCGTTTCGGTGGCGTTCTGCAGGTCCAGGGACTCGCTCTCCTCGATCAGCGGGCACACCCAGTAGACCTGCCGGCCCTGTTGCAGCTCATCACGGATGCGCGCGATGACCTGCTCACGCTTGCTGTCGGCAAACACCTTGGTGACGATGGGCGTGCGCCCGGGCGGCAGCTCGTCGATGGTGCTGACGGCCAGGTCCGCAAAGTAGGTCATGGCCAGGGTGCGCGGGATGGGCGTTGCGCTCATGGTCAGGAGGTGGGGTTCCAGGCGGGCGGCTGAAGAGGTCGCTCCTGGGCTTTGTGCGCCGGCCTGCGTGTTGGCACGCTCCACCCCTGTGCCGTGCTGCGGCGCCGGCAGGGCACCACCTGTCGTCTCCACCAGTTTGTGCCGCAGCTCCAGCCGCTGCGCCACGCCAAAGCGGTGCTGCTCATCCACCACCGCCAGCCCCAGCCGCGAGAAGACCACGTCGTCCTGGATCACCGCGTGTGTGCCCACCACCAGCCCCGCCTCGCCCGAGGCGATCTGCGCCAGCATGGCTTTGCGGGCCTTGCCCTTGCGGCTGCCGGTGAGCCAGGCCACGGTGACGCCCAGCGGCTGCAGCCACTGCACCAGCTTGTGGAAGTGCTGCTCGGCCAGGATCTCGGTGGGCGCCATCAGCGCGCACTGCCAGCCGGCATCGATGGCGCGGGCGGCAGCGAGTGCGGCCACCACGGTCTTGCCCGAGCCCACATCGCCCTGCAGCAGCCGGTGCATGGGGATGGGCCGGGCCAGATCGGCATCGATCTCGGCGCACACGCGCGCCTGCGCCGCTGTCAGTGCAAAGGGCAGCGCCGTTCGCAGCCGGGCGTGCAGGCTGGCGGGCCCTGTCGCTGCGGCCATCACGGGTGCGTGCAGCCGCTCCCGCGCGGCCACGGCCTGCGCCTGGGCCAGCTGCTGGGCCAGCAGCTCGTCGAACTTCAGGCGCTGCCAGGCCGGGTGGCTGCGGTCTTCCAATGTGGACAGCGGCAGCCCGGGCGGGGGCTGGTGCAGAAGCCGAACGGCTTCCTTCAGCGGG
>CAYSOD010000295.1:0-5481 GCA_964432385.1 uncultured Rubrivivax sp. | reverse complement strand
CGCGCTCCCAGCCGGTGAACCCCCGGGCCAGCTGCGTGATGTCGGTTTGCGTGTAGGTGTCGATGGGCTTGCCGCCGCTCAGTTGCGGCGTGCCGTCGTTGTTCAGCTTCACCAGCCCGATGCTGAACAGCTGCATCACCTCGCGGGCGTAGTTTTCGTCGGGCACGCGGCCGGTGCGGGTGTCTTCCTTGCGGTTGCCCTGCATGTTCAGGTAGGTGCCCATCGCCAAGCTCAGGGTCACGTCCTGCAGCAGGTCGCGGTAGCGCCCGAAGGCGTTGCGCTCGAGCAGGTCGGCGTAGTGCGCGATGGCCAGGCCGCGCCAGTCGATGGGCAGGCCCAGCATCGAGACCACGAAGATCTCGGACAAGGCCAGGGTCATGCGCTGGCGCACCGGGTCGGGGCTGCTGATGAGCTTGCGCCAAATGGCGTTGTCGGCCCCGGCGAAGCTGAACTTGTTGTCTTCGATGGCGTAGCCGTTGGCCACCATCCACTCGTAGCGCGTGCCGCCTTGCACCGGCAGCGCAAGTTGGGCGTCCAGCCACCCGGCGTAGCCCTGGGCCTTGACGGCCGCGATGTCGTCGGCCGAGGCGGCGAAGCCCGCTTGGGCCAAAAAGCGCGCGGCTTGGGCGTCGGTCGGGGGTGCCGGAGGCGGCGGCGGTGGGGGGGGCGGCGCCGGCGTCGGGCCGGGGGCGTCGCCGCCTCCGCCGCCACCGCAGGCCGCCAGCAAGGCGCTGGCGGCGGCCGCCAAGGCCACGCTGTCGAGGGCCGGCGCCGGGGGCGTCGGGGTGGGGGCCTCGGCGAGGCGCTCGGTGACCGGGGTGTCGCGCATGGCCAGACTCTAGTGGTCCGACTTTGACGCCGCCGTGTGCGGCGTGTAAACGTGTGTGTAGCCCCGGTCGGGCGTGATCAATGCAACGGCACGCCGGTCTTGCTTTGCACGAACTCGCGCGTCACCTCGGGCGCCAGCTCCACCAGCTTCAGGCCTTGGGGCGTCACGTCCATCACGGCCAGGTCCGTGATGATGCGGTGCACCACGCCCACGCCGGTCAGCGGCAGGGTGCAGGCGGGCAGGATCTTCAGGTCCTCGGTGCCGTCCTTCTTGCGCGCCACGTGCTCCATCAGCACCACCACGCGGGGCACGCCGGCCACCAGGTCCATGGCGCCGCCCATGCCTTTGACCATCTTGCCGGGGATCATCCAGTTGGCCAGGTCGCCCTTCTCGCTGACCTGCATGGCGCCCAGGATGGACAGATTGATCTTGCCGCCGCGGATCATGGCGAAGCTGTCGTGGCTGCCGAAGATGCTCGAGCCCGGGATGGTGGTCACGGTCTGCTTGCCGGCGTTGATGAGGTCGGCGTCCACCTCGTCTTCGGTGGGAAACGGGCCGATGCCCAGCATGCCGTTTTCGCTCTGCAACCAGACCTCGATGTCGGGCGGAACGAAGTTGGCCACCAGGGTCGGCAAGCCGATGCCCAGGTTCACGTAGAAGCCGTCTTGCAGCTCGCGGGCGGCGCGGGCCGCCATTTCGTCGTGGGTCCAGGCCATGGTCAGACTCCTTCCTTGGCGCGGGTGGTGCGCTTTTCGATGCGCTTTTCGGGGTTCGGGTTCAGCACCAGGCGGTGCACGTAGATGCCGGGCAGGTGGATGGCGTCGGGGTCCAGCGCGCCGGTCTCGACGATCTCCTCCACCTCCACCACACTGATCTTGCCGGCCATGGCCACCGCGGGGTTGAAGTTGCGGGCCGTGCGGCGGTAGACCAGGTTGCCGGACTTGTCGGCCTTCCAGGCTTTGGAGAGCGAGACATCAGGCACCAAGGCCTTCTCCATCACGTAGGTGTGGCCGTCGAACTCGCGCAGTTCTTTGCCCTCGGCCACTTGGGTGCCCACCCCAGTGCGGGTGAAGAAGGCCGGGATACCCGCGCCGCCCGCGCGCAGGCGCTCGGCCAGCGTGCCCTGCGGCGTGAACTCCAGCTCCAGCTCGCCGGCCAGGTACTGGCGCTCGAACTCCTTGTTCTCGCCCACGTAGCTGGAAATCATCTTGCGGATCTGGCGTGTCTCCAGCAGCTGGCCCAGGCCGAAGCCGTCCACGCCCGCGTTGTTGGAGATCACGGTGAGGTCCTTAGCGCCGGTGTCGCGCAGGGCGGCAATGAGCGCCTCTGGGATGCCGCAAAGACCGAAACCGCCCACGGCGAACAGCTGCCCGTCGCCGACGATGCCTTCAAGCGCCTTGGCAGCGCTGGGGTAGATCTTGTTCATGGTCGCTCTTGATGGAAGAAGACGACTCTGATTATCCCGCGCTGGCTTGGGCCGGCCTGACGCAGGCGGGCGGAGGGCGCCGTGAGAGACACTGTCTGGCCGCACCACCACCACCGCGAGACACGCCCATGAGTTCCACCACGTCCGAGCTTTCGAACCTGCTTCAGACCACGTTGGCGCAGGTGGCGGCACCCTGGATCGCCACGCTGGGGCTGAAGGTCGTCGAGGCTGGACCGCAGCAGACCGTGCTGGAGCTGCCGGTAGGCGGGCATCTGGTGCATGGCGGTGGCGTGCTTTGCGGCCAGGCCATGCTGGCCGCGGCCGACACCGCGATGGTGCTGGCGCTGACCGCTGCAGAAGGGGCCTTTCGGCCCATGACCACCGTGCAGCTGCAGACCAGTTTCCTGCGGCCTGTGTCGGGGGACACCCCTTGGCTGCGCGTGGTCTGCACCGTGCTGCGCCGAGGCAAGACCCTGGCTTTCGGTGAGATTGAGTTGCTGACGCCAGACGGGCGCCTGGCAGCCCACGCCACGACCACCTATGCGCTGCTGTGAGCAGCCCGGGGTTTCAGCGGCGCGACCGGCCACTGACGGCCGCTGGGGGTGCGCTCAGCTGACCAGTTCGCGCAACCAGTCCGGCAGTGGAGCCGACTTCTTGGCGGCGTAGTCAGACCACACCGTGGTGGCGCCGCCCTCGGCATAGACCACGCCCGGCTCGTCAGTGCGTTCCAGCGTCAGGTAGGTGTCGAAGCTGCTACGGCCCGGGTTGCACACGTAATGCTTGGCCAGCACGGTGCCCGGAAACTCCAACTGGCGGATGAAGTTGCAAAAGGCGTTGACGATGAGCGGCCCGTGACCCGCGCCGGGGTTGGAGGTGGCGCCGACAGAGTACAGCCACTCCAGACGCGCGATCTCGAAGTAGCGGAAGTAGATGGTGTTGTTCACATGGCCCATCGCGTCCATATCCCCCCAGCGGATGGGGATCTCCATCTGGTAGGTCAGCTTCTTGTGTTCGGGCAGGGTGAATCGCATCGTGTCGCTCTCGTTCTCGACAGGTTTTCAATGGCTAGAAGGAGGCCTGAACGGGGGTGCTATGACCTCAAGGAGCACCAGGCACCACCCCCAGCTCAGTACACAGCCGCTGCACCAAGGCTTTGAGCTGCTCCACCTCGCCAGCCAGGCGCGCCTGCTCGGCCTTGAGCGCTGCCAGCTCGCCTGCCGACACGTCCACGCCCCATAACGCCGCCGCACCCGAGGACGGGCTGGACCCGGAGGCTACAGCCCCCGTGGGCAGGTCCACCTCGCCACACAGCAGGTGGGCCCAGCGGGCCTCTCGTTCGCCTGGCGCGCGTGGCAGCTTGACCACGCGCACCGGCTCACGCGTGGCCAACTCCTCGAGAAAGCCCTCCACCGACGAGATGTCGGCGAACTTGTGCAGTCGCTCCGTATTCAGGCGCAGCTCCGCCGCGGTCTGCGGTCCACGCAGCATCAGCACCGCCAGCAGGGCCACCGACTGACCAGGCACGCCCAGCCGGCGGCCCAGGTTGTGTTCGAAGCGCACCACCCGGCTGCCGCTGCCTTCGAACACCAGGCTCAGCGCCTTGAGGCTGTCCACGGCCGTCAGCACCTCGGCCTCACTGGCCTCGATCACGGGCGAGCGCGCAGTCTTCTGGTTGCAGCCCGCCACCAGCGCGTTCAGTGACAGCGGGTAGGTGTCCGGCACCGTGTGCTGCTTTTCCACCAACACACCCAGCGCCCGGGCCTCCAGCGGTGTGAGGATGCGCAGCGGCCCCACCGCCTCAGACCCCAAAGCCGTCGTCCGCCTGGATCACCGCCCCGTTGATGAAGTGGCTCTCCTTGGCGCACAGCATCATCAGCGCGGCGTCCAGGTCCTTGGGCTCGCCCACGCGCTTGCGCGGCAGCATCTGCATGAGCTTCTGGCCGGCCTCGGTCTGCCAGTGATGATGGTTGATCTCGGTGTCGATGTAGCCCGGGCAGATGGCATTGACGTTGATGCCGAAGCGCCCCCACTCCAGCGCCATGGCGCGGGTCATGTGGATGACCGCGGCCTTGCTCATGGCGTACACACCGATCTGACTCAGCACGCGCAGGCCCGCCATGGAAGCAATGTTGACGATGCGCCCGCCCGTGAAGGTGCCCGGCGCAGTGCCGCGCGAGCGGGCGATCATGCGCTTGCCCACCTCCTGGGCCACGAAGAAGGCGCCCCGGGTGTTGGTGTTCATCACGAAGTCGTAATCCTGCGGGCTCACGTCCACCAGCTTCTGCGTGGTGCTGACGCCGGAGTTGTTGATCAGGATGTCGATGGTGCCCATCTCGGTCTCGGCATGGGCCACCGCCGACTTGATGCTGTCGTGGTCGGTGACGTCAAGTTCCACCACGTGCGCATCGCCCCCTTCGGCCTCGATCTCGGCCCGCAGGGTCTTGAGCTTTTCCACACGGCGCGCCGCCAGCACCACGCCCGCACCCGCCTTCGCCAAGGTCCGCGCGAACTGTGTCCCGAGCCCGCTGGAGGCCCCCGTCACCAGGGCCACCCGCCCCGACAAATCGATCTCGTATGCCATGTTGCTCCTCTGCCTACAAGCGCCTGGGACGATAGCACGCCACCTAGAATCGAAGGCTGCGCTCAGCCGGTGCCTTGACGCCAGCAAGCCCCCGAGGAGAACCCTGCATGTCGCCCCAAGAGATCCTGGAACAGTTCGGCCCGCGCGAGGCCATGGAATATGACGTGATCGTGGTGGGCGGCGGCCCGGCGGGCCTGAGCACGGCCATCCGGCTCAAGCAGCTGAACCCGGAGATTTCGGTGGTGGTGCTGGAGAAGGGCTCAGAGCCCGGCGCCCACATCCTGTCAGGCGCGGTCATGGACCCGCGCGCGATGAATGAGTTGTTCCCCGACTGGAAAGAGCGCGGCGCCCCGCTGAACCAGCCCGTCACCGCTGACGAGGTGCTGTTCCTGGATGAAAGAGGCGCGCAGAAGACGCCGGATTGGCTGGTGCCAGGTTGCCTGCACAACGAGGGCAATTACGTGATCAGCCTGGGTGCGGTGACCAAGTGGCTGGCCGAGCAGGCCGAAGGCCTGGGCGTGGAGATCTTTCCCGGCTTCACCGCCGCCGAGGTGCTGTACGACGAGGCCGGTGCCGTCCGCGGCGTGGCCGGCGGTCTGCTCGTGGCGCACGTCGACGACGCGGATCCCCTCGTCGAGGCAGCCG
>CAYSOD010000294.1:0-5492 GCA_964432385.1 uncultured Rubrivivax sp. | reverse complement strand
ACGTGCCCATTGCCGAAAGCTACCGCGGCGTGATGCCTTTCCTGATCAGCGACACCCTGCGCACCTTGCTGCTGCTGTTCTTCCCGTCCATCTCGCTGTTCTTGGTGAAGTACATCGGTTGACCTGCAGTGTCATCAGGGCTTGGGGCCTGTGATCTGATGTCATCAGGGAAACCCACCTTTACCCCGGCAGGGCGTGTGCTTACAGTGCGCCCGTTTTCTCAGCCTGCCCTTCGCAAGGAGATTGATTCATGAAGCGTCGTCAATTCGTCCAGGGCACCGCGGCCGCCGCGGTGCTGGGCGCCCCGCACCTGTCTGGCCTGGCCCAGCAGACCGTGACCCTGAAGTTCCACACCTTCATGGCGCCGATGTCCAACGTCTGGCTCACCATGCACAAGCCCTGGATGGAGAAGGTGGAGAAGGACTCGGGCGGCCGCATCAAGTTCGAGGGCTACCCCGCCATGCAGCTTGGCGGCACGCCCGTGCAGCTGTACGACCAGGCCCGCGATGGGGTGGTGGACATTGTCTGGACGCTGCCGGGCAACACGGCCGGGCGCTTTCCGCGCATCGAGGTGTTTGAGCTGCCGTTCATGATGAACAACGCCGAGGCCACCTCCAAGGCCTACTGGGAGTACATGCAGACCCAGGCACCTGACGAGTTCAAGGATACCCATGTGATCGCCTTGCACGTGCACGGGCCGGGTGTGTTCCATTCCTCCAACAAGCAGATCAAGAGCGCGGCGGACCTCAAGGGCATGAAAGTGCGGGGCGCCACGCGCCTGATCACCAAGATGCTCGGCTCGGTGGGGGCCACACCCGTGGGCATGCCGCTGCCAGCCATCACCGACGCCATGTCCAAGGGCACCATCGACGCTTGCGCCATTCCTTGGGAAGTCGTGCCCTCGATCAAGGTGCACGAACTGTCCAAGTTCCACAGCGAATTCGACAACACGGGCGGGGCGCTGTACACCACCACCTTCGTGATGGCGATGAACAAGGCCAAGTACGACTCGCTGGCGCCCGATCTCAAACGCGTGATCGATGCCAACTCGGGGATGGCGGCCTCGGCCTGGCTGGGCAAGACGCAGCAGGGCAACGACCCCGTCGGCCGCAAGACCGCGGTGGACCGTGGCAACACCATCTATCAGTTCACCGCGGCGCAGCGCGAGGAGTTCATCAAGCTGTCGAGCAATGTGGACGACGAGTGGGTGGCCGACATGGACAAGCGCGGCTTCAAGGGTGCGCAACTGCTGTCCGCCGCCAAGAGTCTGATCGCCAAGCACGGAAGGGGCTGAGGCGGGAGCCCCGGCACTACCAAAGACGGGCTGCATTCGCATTTGAGCTCTGGGCGTCCGCGGGGGCGCCCACCTTGCAGTCGTGGAAAGTTCGGGGCGCTCAGGCGCCCCGAATCACGCTGGGCAGGTGGACTTGAACGGCGCGGGCGTGAACTTTTGCTCACTTCGTTGCGAGGGGCCGCGGTGCGGAAACTCTTCATTCAGGGGAATTCCGTCTTGCCCCCGCTGTCTTGAGGGGCTCTACTCGGCGTCTTCGCGCGCCGTCAGCCTGCCTGGTCGCCGCTTGGTCTGCGTGTCCCGTCACCCTTCAAGGAGTTCTGGATGATGAAGTTGTCTGCACTGATGCTCGCTGCCCTGATGGCTTCTGGCAGCGCCCTGGCCCAAGGCCGGCCTGATCTGGTGGAGCAGTCGCTGCGCGGTGGCCGCGCCCAGTTCGTGCCGGGTGAGTTGCTGGTGCAGTTCAAACCCGGTACAAGCGCTGAGGCCCAGGCTTCGGCTGTCGCGTTCATTCGTGGCGCACGCAAGGAGACGGTCAAGGGCGCCGCGCAGCGTGGCGATGGCAAAGGCGACCTGCAATTGCTGTCACTTCCGCCCGGTCTTGCCGTGGCCGATGCCTTCCGCTCCATGAGCCAGTTGGCCGAGGTGGACTTTGCGGAACCGAACTGGATTTACCAGCATCAGGCGGTGTCGAACGACACCTATGCCACCAACGGATCGCTCTGGGGAATGGCCAGTTCTTCAGCGCAGGGTGGCGTGGCGGCCAATCAGTTTGGCAGCGGTGCTTCCACCGCCTGGGCCAACAACAAGCAAAACTGCAGTGGCGTGTACATCGGCATCATCGATGAAGGCTACATGTTCACCCATGAAGATTTGGCTGCCAACGCAGGAACCAACCCAGGAGAGATCTCATCCAACAATCTCGACGACGACGGGAACGGCCTGATCAACGATGTCTACGGGTGGGACTTCGATGGCAACAACAACACGGTCTTCGATGGAACCGGTGATGACCACGGCACCCACGTCGCCGGCACGATTGCAGGGGCAGGCGGTAACAACAGAGGCGTGGCGGGAGTGTGCTGGAACGCCAAGTTGCTGAGCGCCAAGTTCCTTGGCAGTCGGGGTGGCACAACGGCCAACGCGATCAAGGCGGTCGATTACTTCACAACCCTGAAAACTCGTGCCTCCAACCCGGTGCCCATCGTCGCCACGAACAATTCCTGGGGCGGTGGCGGCTTCTCGCAGGGGCTGTTCGATGCCATCACGCGCGCCAATGCTGCCGACATCCTGTTCGTCGCGGCCGCAGGCAACAGCGGGACAAACAACGACGCCACGCCGAGCTACCCGTCGAACTATGCCGTTCCCAACGTGATCGCGGTGGCGGCGATCGATTCGAATGGCAACCTCGCAAGTTTCTCCCAGTACGGCGCTACTACCGTGCACCTGGGCGCTCCAGGCGTCGGGGTATGGTCGACCGTGCCCAAGAGCAGCAAAGGGCAGGTGGTCAGTGGCTATGCAAGTTACAACGGTACTTCCATGGCCACGCCCCATGTTACTGGCGCTGCGGCCCTGTTCAAGGCGCTGAACCCAGGCGCCACAGCCGCGCAAATCAAAGCGGCCATTCTCAACAGCGCCACCCCCACAGCGTCCCTTGCAGGCAAGACCATCACTGGCGGCCGTCTGAACGTCAGCGGCTTCTGAAGTTCGCCTTCTCCAAGATTCGAGCCGGGCCCCGCGCCCGGCTCGTTCGTTCCTGGGCGACACTGCTGCTCGATGACTGCGCCGCTGCCCCGCCTGCTTTACCTCTTCGGCCTGGTCAACCTGGTCATCGGCACGGCGGCCTTCATGAGCGCGGGGCTGTTGGTGCCCATGGCCAAGTCCTTCGGGGTGGGTGTGGGGGCGGTGGGGCAGGCCACCACGGTCTACTCGCTGGCCACGGCCCTGTTGGCGCCCGCCTTCCTGGTGGCCACGGCGGGTCTGGCGCCTCGCGTGGCGCTGGCCATCGCACTGGCCTTTTTTGCCGCAGGCAACGTGGTCACGGCGCTGGCGCCGGACCTGACGACGCTGCTCGGGGCAAGGGTGCTGATGGGTTGCGGCTCGGCGGCCACGGCCATGATGGCCGGCTTGGCGGTGGCGGTGGCCCCCGTGGAGCGCCGGGCGCAAGCCCTGTCCATCGTTTTTGTGGGGATGAGCCTGAGCTATGTGACGGGCATTCCCCTGGCCACCTGGGTGGGGCTGGGCTGGGGCTGGCGGCTGCCTGTGTGGGCGGTGGCGGGCTTCACGCTGCTGGCGGCACTGGCCTTGTGGAAGGCCCTGCCGGCGCCGCACGCAGGAGCTTCAGGGCCCTCGTTCAGGGGAGCGGCCGTGCTGCTACGCCAGCCCGCCGTGCTGTCGGTGTTCGCGCTGACGCTGGTCTACTTCATCGCCATCTTCCTGGTCTTCTCTTACATCGGGCCGGTGTTGAAGTCGCTCAAGCCCATGGATCCCGGGGTCCTCTCGACGGTCATCTCGGTGTTTGGCGTGGCTGGTGTGGTGGGCACGCTGACGGGCGGGCGGGCGGCCGACCGCCTGGGCGCTCGGCGCAGCCTCACCGCCAGCCTGGCCGGCATGAGCCTTTGCATGCTGGTGCTGCCCTTGACGGCCGGCCACCTGCCGGCCATGTTGGCCGTCCTGTTGGTGTGGGGGGTGTGCGGCTTTTCCATGATGGCCCCGCAGCAGGTGCGCCTGGCCCAACTGGCCGGGCCTGACACGCCGTTGGCCCTGTCGCTGAACAACTCCATGCTCTACCTTGGCATCGCGCTCGGGGCGGCCATCGGCGGCGCAGCCCTGACGCAGATCGAGCCGCGCCACCTGCCGTGGGTGGGGGCACCGTTTGCCATCGTTGCCTTGATCTGGCTGCGCTGGAGCACGCGCCAGGGCTGACCGGCCAGCGACCGGCCGCACCGCATCTGCCGCAGATCTGGTGGGGCGATGGCCTACACTCGGGTTGTCAGGTCTTCCAGTCGACCCGACGACGCCGAATCCGGCGCTCTCAAAACCCTCGCGCCTTCGGACTGGTGGGCCTTCGGTGCCCCGGCACCGAACACAGGCCCCGGCAGGCGGCGAACCACGGCCCTCATGGGGCCCCATTCCTGAATGAACTTCACCGACCTCGGCCTGGCCGAGCCGCTCCTGCGCGCCGTGCGCGACCAGGGCTACGACATCCCCACCCCCATCCAGGCGCAAGCCATTCCCGCCGTGCTCAAGGGCGGCGACCTCATGGCCGGCGCCCAGACCGGCACCGGCAAGACCGCCGTCTTCACGCTGCCGATGTTGCACCGCCTGGCGGCGCAGGGCGCCAAGCGCGACGCGCGTGGGCGCATCGCCATCCGCGCTCTCATCCTCACGCCCACCCGCGAACTGGCCGCGCAGGTGGAGGAGAGCGTGCGCACCTACGGCAAGTACCTGCCCATCACCAGCATGGTGATGTTCGGGGGCGTGGGCATGCAGCCGCAGATCGACCGCCTGCGCAAGGGCGTGGACATCCTGGTGGCCACACCGGGCCGTCTCCTGGACCACCACCAACAAGGCACGCTGGACCTGTCGCAGGTGCAGGTGTTTGTGCTGGATGAGGCCGACCGCATGCTCGACATGGGCTTCATCCACGACATCAAGAAGGTGCTGGCCGTGTTGCCCGAGAAGAAGCAGAGCCTGCTGTTCTCGGCGACCTTCAGCGACGAGATCAAGGCCCTGGCCGACCGTCTTCTGAACGAGCCCGCCCTCATCGAAGTGGCACGTCGCAATGCCACCGCCGACACCATCGCGCAGAAGGTGCACCCGGTGGGGCGTGAACGCAAGAAGGAGTTGCTCAGCCACCTCATCAAGTCGGGCGACTGGCACCAGGTGCTGGTGTTCACGCGCATGAAGCATGGCGCCAACCGCCTGACCGACTACCTGAACGACGTGGGCATCAGCGCCATGGCCATCCACGGCAACAAGAGCCAGGGTGCGCGCACCAAGGCGCTGGCCGACTTCAAGAGTGGCGACCTGCAGGTGCTGGTGGCCACCGACATCGCTGCGCGTGGCATTGACATCGACCAGCTGCCGCACGTGGTGAACTACGAGCTGCCCAACATTCCCGAGGACTACGTGCACCGCATCGGCCGCACGGGACGGGCGGGGGCCACGGGGGAGGCCGTGTCGCTGGTGTGCCTGGACG
>CAYSOD010000293.1:0-5516 GCA_964432385.1 uncultured Rubrivivax sp. | reverse complement strand
GCGTGGGCGATGAGGGTCTGGGCGTCTGCGCCGTCTTCAGGAGCGGTGCACACGCCAATGCGCGGCTGCGTGGGCGCCGAGGTGCTGCCCGAGGTGATGGCTGTCGACAATTCGGCCACCCGCACTTCGTAGGCCTGAAACGCTTCTTCCAGCGTCCCCGCACCCAGCGGCAGCCAGGCCAGGTAGCTGTCGGTACCGCTGCGGGCCAGCAGGGCGTCCGGGCCGTGCACGGCGCGCAGGCGCCCAACCAAGGTTTGCAGCAGCGCGTCCTGGAGGATCACGTCACGGTGGGCGGTGGCGTCGTTCCACGCCTGCAGGCGCAGGGCCGCGACCAGCCCTCGGGGCGCCACATCACCCACACGCGAACCGCGCAGCCGTCCGTCCAGCCCCTCAACAAAGCCCTGGCGGTTGAGCAGGTCCGTGGCCGGGTCGACCTTGAGGGCCTGCTTGGCCAGCAGGCCCTCGATCAGGGCGTCTTCCGCCTGCCGCTGGGCCCGCTCGCGCTCGGCATCGAGTTGTGACACCGTGGCGGCCATCTCTGTGCCGAGATCGCGCATGCGCGCCATCACGCGCCGCCAGAAGCGCGTGGACAGTTGCCAGAACACCAGGCTGGCCAGCGTGACCAACAGAAGCCGCAGCAGCAAAGTCTCATTGCCGAGCGGATGACGGCCGAGATGGATGATGAACATCGCCAGCGTCAGCAGCACGCTGGCCGCCAAGGCGAGTCCGGGACGGATGATCAAGTGGAACAACGCCACCACGCCGGCCAACAAGGTGAAAGGCATGACACCGTTGTCCCAGGCGGCCCACAACATCATGGCCGAGACCAGCCCGACCACGGTCGCACCAACGAGACGGGCAACCCGGGGCCTGGTCCACACCACCCACAGGATGGCGGCAAAGCCCACGGCATTGACATAGCCGGTGATGGGGTTGGTCCCGCTGGTGAAGCCCAGCGTGGTCGCCAGCGACAAGACCAGCACCAGACTGGCCGTCACCGACAGCGCCGCCATCAGGCCAAGACGGCTGACCTGGCTGGCCGCACCATCCAGCTCGCGAAGTTCGTCCAGCCACCCACGCGCGCGCTCCAGCAGGTGCACGCTATCGGCCTTCATGCCTTGTTCTGTTCGGTCCAGCACCCTCATGCCTGGCGGCTCACGCCGTCAGCCCTTGTATCTGGGGCTTCTGCGGCCCTCCAACCCTTGCGGGAATGGTATGCCAGAGGTCTTAACAGCGGAGCTCCACAAGGGGAGAGAAAACCCCACCCTGGCATCAGGGGCTTATGGGCTGCGCGGAGCTTCTCCGCACAGGCTGTGTCCACGGGTCTGAAGAGCCCGCCCCGTCAAAGGCTGATCAGGCCTCCATCCCCTGCAGGTGCACGTCGTCGTGCCAGCCCACCAGGGTGAAGCCTTCGGGCGTCCACAGCAGGCGGTTGACGGTGGCGTTGCCCACCTGCCAAGTGCGCGGGGCCTGCAGCTCCAGGCGCGTGGCGGCCCGGTACAGGCAGTCCAGCACGCCGCCGTGCGCCACCAGGGCGATGGTCTGGCCGGCGTGCGCGGCGGCCAGACGGTGGGCCGCGGCCACGCTGCGGTCAAAGAAGGCCTGCAGGGCCTCTCCGCCCGTGGGGCCGAAGTCCGGATCGCGCTGTCGCCAGCGCAGCGCATCCTCGGGCCAGCGCTGCGCGATCTCCTCGAAGGTGGCGCCCTCGAAGTCACCGAAGTGGCGCTCGCGCAGCTCGGTGTCTTCCAGCAAGGGAGCTCCGCAGGCCTGGGCCAGGGCGGCGGCGGTGTCGCGGGCGCGCTGCAGGTCGCTGGTGTAGACGGCGTGCAAGGTCTCGTCAGCCAGCGCCTGGGCCAGGCGCGCGGCCTGTTGCCGGCCGCGCTCGTTGAGGGGAATGTCGGTCAGGCCCTGGATGCGTGTGGCCACGTTCCAGTCGGTCTCGCCATGGCGAATGGCCAGCACCCGCGTGACGCGGGGTTCACCAACGGCGGAGACTTCAGGCATCGTGCTTCAGGGGTGCAGCCAACGACGGCGCTGACGAAGGACGTTGGCGAAGGACGCGGACGAGTGAAACGTCGACCCTCAACCGGCCAGGCGCCGGTTCAGCGTGTAGGTGCCCGAGAACGTGGCCACATCCAGCACATGGCCCTTCAGCGCCTCGCGCACCTGCGGCCCGGTGAAGCGGCCTTCGACGGCCAGGCGCGGCACGTCCAGTGCATAGAGCGTAAAGACGTAGTGGTGCACCAAGCTGTCGTTGAAGGGCGGGAAGGGGCCGTCGTAGCCGAAGTAGTCGCCCGCCATGTCGGCGTTGCCAGCAAACCAGCCGGTGTAATCGTTCACGCCCTGACGGGCGCCGCGCAGCGCCTGCGGCCCGGGTTTGCCGCGCGTGGTGAAGCCGCGGCTGAACTCGCCTTCGGCAATCTCGGCGGGCTGGGCCGGCAGGTCCACCAGCACCCAGTGGAAGAAGTCCACGCGCGGCAGGTCCGCCGGGATCTCGCGGTCCGATTGGTTGACATCGTCGCCCTTGCTGGGCACGTCGAAGTCGTGGCAGATCAGCACCAGGGAGCGGGTGCCCTCGGGCAGGCCACTCCAGGCCAGGTGCGGGTTGAGGTTGTCGGAAAAGCCCACGCCGCCATCATCACCGAGGCGGCCGGCCGCAAAGCGGGCGGGAATGCGGTCGCCGTTCAGCCAGCTGTGGCTCTTCAATTCCATCGTGAAAGCTCCATGGTCACTACAGTCAAGAGATTCTGCGGGGGGTCGGCAAGCTGGCTCGAAATGTAGGGCCTCAAACGCCCCAGACCACCGGCTCGTCAGCCGCTTGGGCGCGCCTGATCATCTCCACCATGGGCCAGAGGCGCCGGCGCAGGGACACCGGGTCCTGGCCCGCGGCTTCCAGTACGGCGTCGTCGGCCTGAGCCTGGGCGCGGGCGGCCTCGTCGCGCTCGATAGCCTGCTGCAAGGCGGCCAGGGCCCCCGGCATGGCGGGCGGCTCGATGATGCCCTGGGGTGCAGGCTCGCGACCGATGGCGCGCAGGAACTGGTCACCCTGCGGGCCCAGCATCAACGTGTCGCCGGCGGCCTTGCTGCGGAACTTGTAGATCATGGTGCGGTTGGCGATGAATGACCGCATTGTGCGCTGGACATCCGGTCGCATCGCGCTCTGGGCACGCTGCGACTGCGGCATTGTTGCGCCAGGGCAGAACCGGTGCGGGTGCGCTCCTGGGTGAGCCGCGCCAAGGCCCGAGGTGCCTTGCGGGTCGACGGTGAGGGCGGGGCCTCGCGGCCCGGATCTCACTGGGTGGCCGAAGCCGCCCTGGCGCAGCGAAAGCCGATGTAGACGACCGCCGTCTCGGGCGGCTTGCCCTGCAGATGGTCTGCGCGCATCTGCGCGCTGCCGTACCACCAGGAGCCGCCGCGCGTGCGGCGCTCGGCGCTGCCAGCGGCCCCTGGGGGCTCGTCCACCCACTCCCAGGCATTGGCGCCCATGTCGTGCAGGCCGTTCACCCCCGCTGGCGTGGTGCCCGCGCGGGCATGGCCGATGCCCCGGGTCAAGGCAGCTCCATGCGCCACGGCGCGGGTTTCGGCAGCCGGCCCACAGTCGCCCAGGCACTGCGCGCCCTGGGGGCTGTCTCCTGTGGGGTAAGGGTAGGTGCGGCCGGTCTGGAACGGTGCCGGTGGCGAGGGCCGGCGCTCGGTGTAGGCGGCCGCCACCCACTGCGCATCGGTAGGCAGTTGCCCGCCCGCCCAGCGGCAGAAGGCCTGGGCCTCGTGGAAGTCGACGTGGACGGCCGGCTCGTCATCGCCCGCCGGGCGCTGACCGAAGGGGCGCGACCAGGTCCAGCCGGGCTTGCGCACCCAGCCCGCCTCATAGACCTGCCCGCCACCGGCGCGCTCGGCTCGCGTCACGGTCCCGGTAGCCTGAACGAAACGCCGGAACTGCGCCACCGTGGTCTCGGTGCGGGCGATCTGGAAACCACCCGCCGACGCGGACGGCCTGGCCGAGACGGACTCCGCCGGGCCACCGATGGTCACCCAATCGATGCCGGTCGTTGCATCACCCTGTGCAAGAGCAGGGCCGGTGAGCAACAGCAAACCCAGCCCCAGGCACAGGGCAGATGCAGTAAGACCCTTGCTACAGAAGTGCCCGGCCTCCTGGCGAGCCAGGCGGGCCTGACCATGGCACAGATATCTCATCACACCACCTCTCTTCCTGCAGGCCGTTGCGCCACGATGCGCGCCGTGCGGTGCACTCCGACGTGAAACCGCCCCTCCGACAGTTCTCGATCGGCCTCGTCGCGCAGCAGCACGTCCAAGCCCACCAGTTCCGCGCAGAGCACATCCACTCCCGGGTACCGGCCGTCAGCATCCTGGCCCGGTTCGACCTTGGACTCCAGGATGAAATGACCACCCGGCTTCAGGGCCCGGCACAGGCTGCCGTGAAGGCGTTTCCGAACAAGGCTCGGCGGTTGGCTGAAGACGGCCACGACCAGATCCCAGCACTCGGCGCCGAGTTCAAGCTCGGCCAGATCGGTGTGCTGGTACACCAAACCCACCCCGCGGCGCTGGGCAAGGTCCAGCGCCTTGTCGCGTCCAACCCTGGAGAAGTCCACGGCCGTCACCTTGTGCCCGAGTCGCGCCAGGTGCACGGCATTGCGCCCTTCGCCCTCGGCCAAGCTGAGAGCCTCACCTGGCGGCATTCCGGCCACCGCGGAGACGAGAAAGACATTGGGCGCCTCCCCGTAAGCGAACCCTGGCTCGGCAAAGCGAAGATCCCACTGTGCCGGGCCCTTGACGGGCCTCGGTAGACGGACCTCGGAGCGGTCAGCCGGGTCTAGGTGCATGGTCGTCGTTCTCCTGGCAGCCTGCTGGGGTTCACCATCGGTCGATATGGCATCCGCTGCTCTCTCGAAATGATCGCCGGTTCTGGCATGGCGGGTGCTCAGGCCGCCAACATGTCAAGGCTGGGTACCGGGGTTTCTGCCGCCGGCACGCGCATCAAGTGATCGAAAGCCGACAAAGCCGCCTTCGCACCTTCGCCCGCCGCAATGACGATCTGCTTGAACGGCACCGTGGTCGCATCACCGGCGGCGAAGACGCCGGGCACGCTGGTGGCGCAACGCGCATCGATCTCGATCTCGCCCTGCCTGGAGAGCCCCAGCGTGCCCTGCAGCCATTCGGTGTTGGGTACCAGGCCGATCTGCACGAACACACCCTCCAGCGGCACATGATGTGAAGCGCCGCTGGCACGGTCGGTGTAGCGCAGGCCGTCGACCTTGCGGCCGTCACCCGTGATCTCGGTGGTCTGGGCCTGGGTGACGACGGTGACGTTGGGCAGGCTCTTCAACCGTGCCACCAGCACGGCATCGGCGCGCAAGTGCTCGCCAAACTCCAGCAGCGTGACGTGGGCCACCACGCCGGCCAGGTCGATGGCAGCCTCCACGCCAGAGTTGCCGCCGCCGATGACGGCCACGCGACGGCCCTTGAACAGCGGGCCGTCGCAGTGCGGGCAGTAGGCC
>CAYSOD010000292.1:0-5524 GCA_964432385.1 uncultured Rubrivivax sp. | reverse complement strand
CGGATGTCGCAGATGTCGGTGCCGATGCCAAAGATCACGATGCAGCGGGCCTTTGCCAGCGTTCAGCGGACCGATCAGCGGCCCCGTCAGCGGGCCGCCGCAGGCGCCTGCGCCTGCCGGATGCAGTGCTGGTACAGGCGCACCGTCTCGGCCATGCCGAACTCCAGGGCGTCGGCGGCGATGGCGTGGCCGATGGATACCTCGGCCACGCCCGGCACCTCCCGCACGAAATCCCCGAGGTTGTCACGGTTCAGGTCGTGCCCGGCGTTGACGCCCAGACCAGCCTGCAGGGCGGCACGAGCTGCGGCCGCGTAGCGAAGCAGTAAGCCAGCCTGATCGGTGGTGCCGTGCCCGCGCGCGTAGGCCTCGGTGTAGAGCTCCACCCGGTCAGCCCCCACGGCCCGAGCCAGCGGCATGGCCGCCGGGTCGGGGTCCATGAACAGGCTCACCCGCACCCCGAGCGCGCGCAACTCATCGATCATGGGGCGCAGTCGCTCGCCGTCGCGCGCCAGATCCCAGCCGTGATCGGAGGTGGCCTGCTCCACGCTGTCGGGCACGAAGGTGGCCTGGTGAGGCCGCACCTCCCGCACCAGGTCCATGAGGTTGTGGAAAGGGTTGCCTTCCAGATTGAACTCGGCCTGCGGCCATTGCTTCATGAGTTGGGCAAGATCGCGCACGTCCTGGATGGTGATGTGGCGCGCATCGGGCCGTGGATGCACCGTGATGCCATCCGCCCCTGCTTGCAGTGCCAAGGCAGACAGGTGGACCACGTCAGGCACGCCCACGGGCCGCGAGTTGCGCAGCAATGCCACGCGGTTGACGTTCACCGACAAGGCGGTACGTCCAGGGGCGTGACGACCGCCGGAAGCTGCATCAGCACTGACAAGTGGATTCATCGGTCGAGGCGAGGTTGGGGGTCGAGAAAGCGCTGCACGCCCTGGAAGACCTGGCGGGTGCGCAACTGGGGCGTACCGAAGTGATGATGCAGCAAAGTGCGCAGGCCCTGACGCAGCGGCCCCAGAGCGGGCAGGCAGGCCACCTGAATCTGATCCAGTTGACCTTGGCCAAGCGCGGCCTCCAGCCGGCGCAGAACACCGCCTTCCAAACCGCCTGGCTCGTGTGGTGAGCCCGTCAGCGCCACCACACCCAGTTCGGGGCGCAAGGCATAGCTGCTTGTCTCGGCAAGAGGCTGCTGCGTAGCGGTGACCACCGACAAGTCCGGCAACACGCCCATCAGACGCAGCAGGGTGAGCTCAAAGGCGCGAATGCCGGCCTGCGCCCTGGGATCATCAGCCCCAAGCAAGGCCGGCAACGTGGCCGCGTAGGCATCGAACAGCGCCGGGTAGGGGTCGAGGCGGGCCAGGGACTTGATCAGCAGTTCGTTGAGATAGAAGCCTGAGAAGAGAGCTGCCCCCGACAACGGCGCGTGCCCGCCCAGCCATTCGGCCTGTCGAAGGTTGAAGAGGTCGGCCGCCTCATCCGGCGGCGTCTTGGCCAAGCTGATGGACACACGCTGGAAAGGCATCAGTACGGCCCGCAACTGCGAGTACGGCCTGCGCGCCCCCTTGGCCACCACCGCCAGGCGGCCCCGCTCCCGCGTGAGCAGGTCCACGATCAGGCTGGACTCGCTCCACTCATGACTGTGCAGCACGTACGCGGCCAGCGATACCGAGCGAGCAGCAGCGCCCATCACTCATACCCGTAGGAGCGCAGATGCTGTTCATCGTCGGCCCAGCCGCTGCGCACCTTGACCCACAGTTCGAGGAACACACGCGCGTCCAGCAGCGGCTCGAGTTCCTGCCGCGCCTCGCTGCCGATGCGCTTGAGGCGCTCTCCGCGCTCCCCGATGATCATGCCCTTGTGGGCGTCGCGTTCCACCACGATGGTGGCGGCGATGCGCCGCAGAGCGCCCTCCTCTTCGAACTTGTCGATGACGACCGTGGAGCTGTAGGGCAACTCGTCCCCGGTCAGGCGGAAGAGCTTCTCCCGGATGATCTCGCTGGCCAGAAAGCGTTCGCTGCGGTCGGTCAGCGCGTCCTCCTCGTGCAGCCACTCCTGCAGCGGCAGGTACGGGGCCAGAATGCCCAACAAGCGCTCGACATCGGCTGCCTTGCGGGCGGACATGGGCACATACTCGGCAAATGCGTGGCGCTCCTGCATGGACTGCAGCCAGGGCAGGATGTCGGTGCGCCGCGTCACGGCGTCCAGCTTGTTGGCCACCAGCACCACCGGCATGCCCTTTGGCAGCAAGGACAGCACCTTGGCGTCCTGCGGCCCGAAACGGCCGGCCTCGACCACGAACAGCACGGCATCCACATCGCCCAGGGAAGAGAGCACGGTGCGGTTGAGGGTGCGATTCAGGGCCGCAGCGTGCTTCATTTGGAAGCCTGGCGTGTCGACGAAGACGTACTGTGAAGAACCCAACGTGCGGATGCCGGTGATGCGGTGCCGGGTGGTCTGCGCCTTGTTGGAGGTGATGCTGATCTTCTGCCCCACCAGCGCATTGAGCAAGGTGCTCTTGCCCACGTTAGGACGCCCGACGATGGCGATCAGGCCGCATCGGCGCGACTCGGGCGAACCGGGGGGCGCCACAGCAGCATCCGCCCTCACGGTGCGCCCCTGGCGGGTGGCGGCCGCACGGCAGCCTCTGGAATCAAGCCCAGCATGCGGCGGGCCGCTTCCTGCTCCGCAGCCCGCTTGGACCTTCCTTCGGCCACCACCGCCAAGGCGTAGGCCGGAATCTCGCACTCCACCTCGAAGGTCTGGGCATGGGCCTGCCCTCGGGTTGCGCGAATCCGGTACGCGGGCACCGGCAGCTTGCGAGCTTGCAGGCGCTCTTGCAGTTCGGTCTTGGGGTCCTTGCCCCACTCGCCCACGTCACTGCGGTCGATCAAGCCCCCAAACCAGCGCTGAACGAGAGACTGAGCGGCATCGAAGCCGGCATCCAGGTGAACGGCCCCGATGATGGCCTCCACAGCATCGGCCAGAATGGAGGGTCGCTGCGCTCCGCCGCCCCGGGCTTCACCCTCGGACAGACGGATCACGGACGGCAGGTCCAACTCCAGTGCCACACGGTGCAAGCTGTCCTCCCTGACGAGATGGGCGCGTACACGCGTGAGGTCACCTTCGTCGGAATCGGCAAACCGGGCATACAGCAATTGGGAGACCGCCAGGTTCAAGACGGCGTCTCCCAGAAACTCCAGGCGCTCGTTGTGCTGGGAAGAGTGGCTGCGGTGGGTGATGGCCCGCTCCAGCAGCCCGAGGCTGGTAAAGCGGTGACCGATACGCGCCTGCAGTGCCTGAACGGGATGCACCATTTGAGGCGCTAAGGCGCTGCCTTGCGGGTGGTTCCGTCGTAGCGAATCAACAGGGACACACCACCGGTCAGCGGAATCTTGCGGTCGTAGGCGTAACTGATGACCAGCACACCATCTTCCCGGGTGATCTCGAGATCCCGGCTGCTGAGGGACTCGATGCCCTCCACGCTCTTCTGGCGATCGAAGGCAGTCTGCACGTCCAATGGGGTGGCCGGACCCGAAGCGGCGATGCCGCGCACCACCTTGACGATGGTGAAGTGTTCATTGACGGCAGGCAACACCTTGAAGAAGAGATAGACAAGGCTGCCCAGCATCAACACCCAGAACATGGCCGAAAGCGAGAACAGGCCCTTCTGTCGGGCGCAGCATCGGGTGGGGTGATCAAGAGGTCTCATGATCGCGGTCGTTGTTGTTCTGGTTGCCGGAAGGCCGAGGGAACTGCTGCGCTTTCACTGAAACGAGCCGATACGCCCCAGATTACCGAAGTTCATCCACACGAAGAAGGCGCGCCCCACCAGATTCTCGTCCGGTACGAAGCCCCAGTAGCGCGAGTCTTGAGAGTTGTCACGGTTGTCGCCCATGACAAAGTAGTGGCCTACAGGCACCTTGCACTGCACGCCTTCTGCGGAGTAGCGGCAGTTCTCGGCATACGGGAACTTCGGGGCCTCGATGCCAAAGAAAGACGAGCGACGTGGGTCGACCAGGATGCGGTGATCCTTGTCGCCCAGCTTCTCCGAGAACTGCGGCGCGTAGCGCAGGCTGTCTTCATCGTAGAACTCGCCCAAGGCCTGCACCGGCACGGGTTGGCCGTTCACCGTCAGCTTCTGGTTCTGATAGATGATCTCGTCGCCAGGTACCCCCACCACGCGCTTGATGTAATCCAGGCGGGGGTCCGGCGGGTAGCGAAAGACCACCACGTCGCCTCGCTGCGGATCCTTGTTGGCGATGATCTTCTTGTTCAGAACGGGCAGGCGCACCCCGTAGTCGAACTTGTTCACGAGGATCAGGTCACCCACCAGCAGGGTGGGCACCATCGAACCCGACGGGATCTTGAAGGGCTCGAAGAGGAACGACCGCAGCACGAACACGCCCACGATCACCGGGAACAGGCCCGCGGTCCAGTCCAGCCACCAGGGCTGCATCAGCAATTTGGCCTGGGCCTGGCCCAGATCGTCGTCGACCTTGGTGATGCCGAGCTTCTGCAGCTCAGCCCGGCGGCTCTCCTGCTGAGCCACCAACGCCACCACCGCCGCCTGGCGGGCCGGCAGGAAGTGAAATCGCTCGGCCAGCCAGTAGCCGAAAGTCACCACGGACAGCAGGAACAGCAGCAGGGCGAAGTTCCCGACCCAGAACCCCAGGAACCAGCCCCCCAGATAGACGGCCAGCACGCCGTACAGCGCCGCAGTGAGTGCACTCATCAAGGTGGGTTGCCTCGTCAGTCGTCGACTCGAAGGATGGCCAGGAAGGCTTCTTGCGGCACCTCGACCGTGCCGATCTGCTTCATTCGCTTCTTGCCGGCCTTTTGCTTCTCCAGCAGCTTGCGTTTGCGGGTGATATCACCCCCATAACATTTTGCCAGCACGTTCTTGCGCAGGGCCTTGATGTTCTCGCGGGCGATGATGTTGGCACCGATCGCCGCCTGAATGGCCACGTCGTACATCTGGCGCGGAATGATCTCTCGCATCTTGGCCGCCACTTCGCGGCCCCGGTATTGGCTTTGGCTGCGGTGCACGATCAGGCTCAGCGCATCGATGCGGTCGCCGTTGATGAGGATGTCCACCTTCACCACATCAGCCGCCCGGTACTCCTTGAACTCGTAGTCCATGGAGGCATAGCCGCGAGACACCGACTTGAGCTTGTCGAAGAAATCCAGCACGATCTCGGCCAGCGGTAGCTCATAAGTCAGCATCACCTGGCGGCCGTGGTAGGCCATGTTCAGCTGCACACCGCGCTTCTGGTTGGCCAGGGTCATCACCGGGCCCACGCAGTCCTGCGGCATGTACAGGTGCACGGTGACGATGGGCTCGCGGATCTCCTGGATGCGGCCCTGGTCGGGCATCTTGCTGGGGTTTTCCACCTCCAGCACCTCGCCATCGCCCAGTTCCACCTGATAAATGACGCTGGGGGCCGTGGTGATCAGGTCCTGGTCGAACTCGCGCTCCAGGCGCTCCTGCACGATTTCCATGTGCAGAAGGCCCAGGAAGCCG
>CAYSOD010000291.1:0-5538 GCA_964432385.1 uncultured Rubrivivax sp. | reverse complement strand
TGGGCTTTGGCGACTTCGATGTCGCGGCCCACACGTCGCCAGCGCTCACCACCGTACGCATTCCAGGGCGGGAAATCGGAGAGCGCGCTGCCAGGGCGCTGCTGGCGCCGTTGGATGGCAATGGGCGCTCCACCTTGCGCGTGGACGTGGGATTCGAAATCGTCCGGCGCGAATCAGCATGAGCAACGGGTCCCGGGGTTTGCCCGTTGAGCCCAGATCAATCCGCGTATCCGGGACGGGTGTGGTCCAGCACCCGCATCATGGCCTCGAAGTAAAGCCTCTCCCGCTCGGAACGGGTGTGCCTGTCCTCCGGGCTGGGTGTCTGCACTCGGCTGATGACTTCTTCACTGAGAACTTGCAGGGGCTTGCCGGTGCTCATGGCCAGCACCTGGGTCTGGCAGGCCTTTTCGAGCTTGTACAGCCGTCGGTAGGCCTGCGCGACGGTGTCGCCAACCGCAATGACACCATGGTTCTTCATGAACAAGATCGACTTGTGACCCAGCAACTCGGCCAATCGCTCGCCTTCAGTCAGTGCCGATGCCACGCCCGTGTAGGTGTCGTCGTAGGCGATGTGGCCATGAAAGAAGGCGGCGGTTTGCGTCGAAGGCAGCAGCCGGTTGTCTTGCAGCATGTTGAGTGCAAGGGCCCATGGCTGGTGGGTATGCATCACGACCTTCGCACCCGTCAATCTGTGCAAGGGGGCGTGTATGCATTGAGCAGAGCGTTCGACCACGCCTTCGCCCTCAATGGTCTGGCCCGCCTCGTTGAAGACCATCATGTCGCTGGCGCGTGCTTCGGACCAGTGCAGCCCAAAGGGCAAGACCAGGTACTGGTCTTGGCGTCCGGGCACGCAGGCGGTGAAATGGTTGTCGATACCTTCTTCAAAGCCGTCCAGCACCGCAAGGCGCAAAGCGGCGGCCAGATGGATCTTGACCTCTTGGATGGCGTCAGCCTGAACAGCCGCAGGCGGTGCTTGAATGGTCATGATGGGGCTCCTCGACGGGACCAGAGCTGTCTCTCAAACATCATGCCAGTGTTCGAACCGGCCCAGGTTTTGGCAGCGACCAGCCTCGGCCTTTCCCGGGGCAGTTCCAGGGTCATTGCCCCCGCAAAAACCCGGATGGTGGCCTGTAGCCGGGCCCCCATAATCTTCTGTCGCATCGCCCAGGATGGGCCCGCATCTCATCATTGAGGAGACCTCACGTGAAGCCAAGCAAACTTCTGTTGACTCTGGGGCTGGCCTTCGGCCTCACGTCCGCTGCCATCGCGCAGCAGATCACCATGCGCAACGCCATCTCGGTGGCGCAGAACTCCCACGCTGGCGAAGCCATTGACACCTTGGCTCGCGAGGTGGAAAGGCGCACCAACGGCCGCATCGTCATCAAAAACTTCTACTCAGGCTCCCTGGGTGGAGAGCGGGAGGTGATGGAGTCTGTGCAGCTGGGCACCCAGGAGCTGGCGCACAACTCCACCGGCCCGGTGCCCAACTTCGTGCCCGAGACCCGCATTCTGGATGTGCCCTTCCTGTTCCGGGACAAGGCCCACGCACGCGCTGTGCTGGACGGCCCGATCGGTCAGGAACTGTTGACGAAGTTCGAGTCCAAGGGTTTCAAGGCCTTGGCCTGGACGGAGAACGGCGTGCGCCACATGACCAACAACAAGCGCCCCATCAACGAGCCCAATGATCTCAAGGGCTTGAAGATGCGCACCATGGAGAACCCGGTGCACGTGGCGGCCTACAAGGGCCTGGGCATCGTCACCACGCCCATGGCCTTCCCCGAGGTCTTCACGGCCTTGCAGCAAGGCACCGTGGACGGCCAGGAGAACCCGCTGTCGGTGATCATGGCGGCCAACTTCGACCAGGTGCAAAAGCACATCACCCTCACCGGGCACGTGTATTCGCCTTCCGTGTACCTGATGAACAAGGCGGTGTGGGACAAGCTCAGCGCAGGTGACAAGCAGATCTTCCTGGATGCTGCCAAGGAGGGCGTCAAGGCCAACCGTGCGCGCGTGGACAGGGACGATGCCAACGGTGTGGCCGAGTTGCGCCGCAAGGGCATGACCGTCGTCGAGAACGTGGACAAGGCCAAGTTCATGGCGACGCTGGCCCCGGTGTATGCCGAGTTCGAAAGACAGTTCGGCAAAGAGAACCTGGACCGGATCCGGAACTACAGGTAAGCCGGGCTGCTTAACCGCGTTATTGCAACTTTTCTGACGCTTTCGGCGCCCGCTCGGTTGACCCTGGCGGGCGTCTTGCGTTTTCTGGAGGCCATCGGCTGATGAAGCAACAGTTCTTGCGCTTTGAGCGCTGGACCACGTCCGCCTCGATGGCTTCCGCCTGCCTGATGTTGGCGCTGGCGTCCTGCCTGGCCATCCACCAGATCGTCACCCGCTTCATCCTCGAGTCCCCCGCCGAGTGGACCGAGGTGCTGATTCGCTTCAGCCTGATCTGGATGGTCTTTCTGGGCATTCCGACCGCCTTCCGGCAGGGGGCCATGGTCAGCGTGGACCTGCTCTACCGCATGAGCGGCGGGCGCATGCGCCGCGTGCTGGACACGGCCGTGGCCCTCGCGGCCTTGCTGCTGTGTTCGATCATCCTGTGGTGGGGGTGGATGTACGCCCAACGCGGCAGTGTGCAGTCCATGATCGGGCTGGAGGGCGTGTCGATGTTCTGGGCCTATCTGGCGCTTCCCGTGGGAGCGGTGTTCAGCATCATCGGGATCATCGGCAACTGGCTCGACCCCAAGCGCATGGAACTGGAGTCCGCACAATGAGCCTCGCCATGCTCATCACGATGTTGCTGTGCTTTGCACTCACCATCTCCGTGGCCGTGTCGATCGGTCTGTCGGCCATCCTGGGCATCCAACTGTCCAACGCGAACATGCTCATCTCCGTCAAGGAGATGTTCAACTCGATCAACAAGTTTCCGCTGGCGGCCATCCCGTTCTTCATCCTGGCCGGTAACCTGATGGAGACCGGCGGCATCTCGCGCCGGCTGATCGAGTTCTCCAAGAGCATCGTGGGCGGCATCCAGGGCGGCCTGCCCATGACCTGTGTGCTCACCTGCATGATCTTCGCCGCGGTGTCGGGGTCGTCGGTGGCCACCACCTTCGCCATCGGCGCCATCCTGATCCCGGCGCTTCTCAAGCACGGCTATCCGCGGCCCTGGGCGACGGCGCTGCAGGCCACGTCGGCGGAGCTCGGCGTCATCATCCCGCCTTCCATCCCGATGATCCTGTTCGGCGTCAGCGCCGAGATTTCCATCGGCGAGCTGTTCATCGCGGGTGTGGGGCCCGGCCTGTTGATCGGCGGTTCGCTGATGTTCTTCGTCTGGGCGTACGCCAAGTTCAAGGGCTGGGGCAAGAACGACGGCGATGGACGCCTGAGCTTCGGCAAGGCCACCTGGCAGGCCGGCTGGGCGCTGATGATGCCGGTGGTGGTGCTGGGGGGCATCTACGGCGGGGTGTTCACGCCCACCGAGGCGGCTGCTGTCGCGGTGCTGTACTCCTTGATCATCGGGGCCTTGGTGTACCGAGAGATCAAGCTCAAGGACCTCTTCGGCATCCTGCGCAAATCGGTCATCTCCAGCGCGGTGATCATGTTCATCATCGCCAACGCGGGTCTGTTCGCCTTCCTGATCACCCGTGCAGGTGTGCCCGGGGCCATCGGACAGTGGTTGCAGGAGGTGCTGCAGTCGCCGTTCTACTTCCTGCTCGGGGTGAACGCGGCCTTGTTCATCATCGGCATGTTCATCGAGACCGGTGCGGCCATCATCGTGCTGGCGCCCATCCTTGTGCCTGTGGCCGTGCACTTCGGGATTGACCCGGTGCATTTCGGCACGGTGGTGGTGGTGAATCTGGCCTTGGGCATGGTGACGCCACCTTTTGGTGTGAACCTGTTCGCGGCTTGCACGGTGGCCAGAATCTCGCTGGACCGCATCATCAAGGACCTGATCCCCTTCATAGGCGTCGTGCTCGCCTGCCTGATGGTGATCAGCTACGTGCCGGAGATCTCGCTGGCCTTGAGGGACCTTGTTTACGCCAAGTAGCCCCCGCGCGGCGCGGGTCTGATCGGGCCCGTAGCCGCGTGGTCCCAGCTTGGCTGTCTGCCAGTTTTGCCAGCGGTTTTTCCAGCGATGGCCCCAGCTGGGCTGATTGCAACCTGGCTGGGGCTTGGCTAGAACGGGTTGACCTTCAGCGCAGCTGCGCGAAGTAGTGCGCCATGTCGGCGATGTCGCGGTCGCTGAAGCCGCGCAGCACGCCGTTCATCATGGTGTCGCGCCCCTGCGCCTTGTTGTCCCGAAACTCGCGCATCGAGTGCACCAGGTAGTCCTCGCGTTGGGCGGCCAAGCGGGGCATCTGCTGCTGGCCGGCGTAGCTGGGCAGGTGGCAGGTGCCGCACAGCGCGCGCGACGCGATCGCTTCGCCCCGGCGGAAGGCGGCGTCGTCGCGCGGGGTGTCCTGTGCCTGGGCCTGCTGGCGGCTGTAGTGATCCGCCAGCGCCACGATCTCGGCATCGCTCACGCCGTTCAACATGCCTTGCATGGGGGCGATCTGTCGCAAGCCCTCGCGGATCAGGATCAGCGTGTTTTCCAGGAACACCTTGGGCTGCCCAGCCAGCGACGGGCTGAGCGGGAGCGCTGAATTGCCGTTGGCACCGTGGCAGGCCCCGCACAGCGCAAGCCTTCCTGGTGGTGGCGAGGCAGGCGTTGCTGCCGCGATGGGTTGAGGGGCTGGAGCCTGCGCCTGCGCCAGGGCCGGGCCCAATGCCAGCGTCGTCACGAAAAAGGCCACCGCCTTTCGGGCGGTGGCCATGCAGCCAGATGCGGGCATGCTCAGCGCGAGTAGCTCACTCGGTAGATGGCACCCATCTGCTCGTCCGACACCAGCAGCGAGCCGTCGGGCTGCTGATGGATGTAAGCCGGGCGGCCGTTGAAGGTGTCGTCCGCGTTCAGGAAGCCGGTCAGGAAGGGCGTCGTTTTGGCGTTGCGGCCATCAGCGTCGGCGGTGACGGCCACCACGTCGAAGCCCAGCTTCTTGGTGCGGTTCCACGAACCTTTGCGCGCGATGAACATCGCGTTGCGGTACTCCGCCGGGAACATGCTGCCGGTGTAGAACTTCAAGCCCATCACCGCCGCGTGCGGGCCCATGTTGGCCACGGGCAGGGTGACGCCATCGCAGGGCTTGGCCTTGACGATGTCGCGGTCAGGTACGCCGCTCGCATGGCAGTACGGGAAGCCGAAGTTCAGGCCCACCTTGCTCATGCGGTTGAGTTCGTCGTCGGGCGTGTCGTCACCCATCCAGTCGCGGCCGTGGTCGGTGAACCACAGTTCCTTGGTGACCGGGTGCCAGTCAAAGCCCACCGTGTTGCGCACGCCACGGGCGATGACCTCCATGCCCGAGCCGTCGGCGTTGTAGCGGCGGATCTGTGCATACTCCTGCCCGGGCAGGCAGATGTTGCAAGGTGCGCCAAAGGGTACGTACAGCTTGCCGTCCGGGCCGAAGGCCACGTACTTCCAGTTGTGGTGCTGCTCGGGCG
>CAYSOD010000290.1:0-5551 GCA_964432385.1 uncultured Rubrivivax sp. | reverse complement strand
GTGGTGTTGTGACCCGCCGCGAGCAGACGAGTCCAGACGGTCTGCGACGACTCAGGCGGACTGCGTCTTCAAGCCCTGCCGAGTCCACAACGCGCACACCAGGTCCACCAGACCGAAGAGCAGCAGTTGCGCTGGGCCCAGGCCCAGCAGCACCAGCGCGAGAAAGACCACCGAGGCGGCCATTCGCCCGTGCACGGAGGCTTCCATCATGGGCCGCAAGCGGTGCCGAGCTGCCTGCAGGTAGTAGTAGGCAAGCACCACCACCACGAGGCCCAGCACCCGGAGCCAAGTGTCTGGGTTCACAGCGGGCAACCAGAACAGCGACATGAACACATTGGGCACGGCCATCAGCAGGCCCCCCACGAAGAACAGGTAGCCCGCAAAGACCTTGAGACTGAGTTCGGCTGTTTTCATGGTCGTCCTCCCCTTGGTGACACGCGCCGGCATGCCGGCACCGTGTCGTTGCATTCTGAGGAGCAGTAGATGGGGGCGTCAATCCGTGGCACCCCTCCTTCTGTACACGGCGCCCGTGGCCGGGGCATCACAAGGCTGCGGCCACCAAGGGAGCGGGGCGCTGCTCCTGTAAGGCGGAGGGGCCGCAGTCCAGGGCACGAGAACAGGGGGACTGTCTTGCAGGAGCGCGCAAAATGTGCACATGAACATCTCCCGCTTCGCCTTCCCCACCCCCATCCACTTCGGCGCTGGCGCACGCAAGCTGGTGGCCGCGCACCTGCTGGAGCAGGGCGTCAAGCGCCCGCTGATCGTCACCGACCGGGCGCTTGCGCAACTGCCGGTGATGGCTGAATTCCGCAGCCACCTGGCCGGCCTGGAGGTGGTGGTCTACGAC
Source organism: uncultured Rubrivivax sp. (assembly GCA_964432385.1). Taxonomy (GTDB): domain Bacteria; phylum Pseudomonadota; class Gammaproteobacteria; order Burkholderiales; family Burkholderiaceae_C; genus Rubrivivax. The sequence continues at coordinate 4,704 of CAYSOD010000290.1, read as the reverse complement.
GGCGTGTTCGGCAACCCCACCTGCGCGCAGGTGATGGGCGGCGCTGCGGCGTTCAAGGCGCACGGAGCGGATGCCGTCATCGGTTTTGGCGGCGGTGCCGCGCTGGACGTGGCCAAGGTGGTGGGCGTGGCGGCCACGCACGAGGGCGACATCCTCGAGTACGTGTGGGACCACCCGCAGGTACGGCCCATCGTCAACGCCCTGCCGTACTTCATCGCCCTGCCTACCACGTCGGGCACGGGCTCGGAAGTGGGCCGCTCGGCGGTGGTGTCGGAGAACGACACGCACCACAAGCGCACGGTGTTCAGCCCCAAGATCCTGGCCCGCGCCGTCTTTGCCGACCCGGAGCTGACCTTCGCCCTGCCGGCCCATGTGACGGCGGCCACGGGCATGGACGCGCTGACGCACAACATCGAGAGCTACCTCTCGCCCGCCTACCACCCGCTGTGCGACGGCATTGCGCTGGAAGGCCTGCGCGTGGGGGCGCGGGCGCTGGCCACGGCCGTGAGAGAGCCGGCGAACCTGCAGGCCCGCGCCGACATGATGATGAGCTCGATGATGGGCGCCATCGCCTTTCAGAAGGACCTGGGTTCGGTGCACGCCTGCGCGCACGCGCTGGGCGCGGTGGTGGACATGCACCATGGCCTGGCCAATGCGCTGATGATCGACACCGTGCTGGACTGGAACCGCGAGGTGGTGCCCGCCAAGTTCGACGAGATGGCGCATGTGGTGGGCGCGAACAGCAGCGGGGGCGGCGGCGCCGGCTTCATCACCTGGCTGCGTCAGGTCAAGGCCGACATCGGCATCACCGGCGGCCTGGCGCAGCGCGGCGTGACGCTCGATCACCTGCCGCGCCTGGTCCCGCTGGCTGCAACCGACTTCACCGGCGGCACCAACCCGCGCCCGGCCACCGAGGCCGATTACGAGCGGCTGTTCAGGTCGGCCATGTAGCAGGGCCCAGAGCCGTCGAGCGGACGATTGCCATGCCCGTTCTGTCCACGTTTTACGGCATCGTCGTCTACATGTACTTCTTTGACGATCGCAAACACCGAGTCCCTCACGTGCATGTGGAATACGCGGAGCATGCTGCAGTCGTCGCGCTGTCTACTGGCGAAGTGCTGGAAGGGGCTTTGCCAAGAAACAAGATGAAGCTGGTCGAAGCCTGGATGGAATTGCATGCCGACGAGTTGATGGCCAATTGGCAACTGGCGGTGCGCGGCGCTCCCACACAGAGAATCTCGCCTTTGCAGTGAAAGGACCGTCATGAACAAGGTCAAGAGCGTAAAGCCGTTGGCAAACGGCGTCCTGTCCGTGGAATTCGAAGACGGAAGGCGTGGAGAGGTCGACATCAAGCCCTACATGACCAGCGTTTTCTTCGCTCGGCTGAAAGACCCGTCTTACTTCGCACAAGTCGGACTCTTCTTTGCGGGTGTGGGTTGGCCAGAGGGGCAGGATCTCGGCCCCGATACGCTTGAACATGACTTGAAAGTGGCTGCAGAGTCGGCTTGAACAGGTGGTTGAACCCATGAACCCCAAACCCCTGCTGATCGGCGTCTCCGCCCGCATCCACTACCCCACGGACCACGATGCGCTACCGCGCGTGTTCACCAAGACGCTGCACTTTCTGGAGCAGTCGGTGGCGCACTGGGTGCTGTCGGGCCATGCGATGGCGGTGATGGTGCCGGCCGTCACGCGCGACAGCATCGTGGAGCGCAGCGATCTCAACCTGGACGACTACGCGCGGGCATTGGACGGTCTGGTGCTGCAAGGGGGCAACGACATTGCGCCCCAGGCTTACGGGGAACAACCGATGAACCCCGCCTGGGCGGGCGACCCGGTGCGCGACGCTTACGAGATGGAGCTGATCCGCGCCTTCGAAAACGCGGGCAAGCCGGTGTTTGGCATCTGCCGGGGCTTTCAGCTCATCAACGTGCTGCACGGCGGCTCGCTGTGGCAGGACATCGTCTCGCAGCGCCCCGGCGCCTTCGACCACCGGGCGCTGCAGCGCTACGAGAAGCATTACCACCCCATCGAGATCGTGCCGGGTACCCGACTGGCGCAGCTCTACCCCGGGCTCACGCAGGCCAGCGCCAACAGCATCCATCACCAGGGCGTGAAAGACCTCGCGCCTGGCTTTGTGGTGGAGGCACGCTGCCCGCTGGACGGCACGGTGGAGGCCATCCGCCGCACCGAGGGCTCCTACGTGGCCGCGGTGCAGTGGCACCCCGAGTTCCACCAGGCCGGGCACCCCGAGCACTTCGACGATTCGGCGATGTTGCAGGACTTTCTGGACGCCTGCCGCGCGGTGCGCGACGGGGCTGCCTGAGCAAGCCAGCAGGCAGGACGTGCAGGCGCCCGGCTTCACATTGAAGAAGCAAACCGTTCCCACCGCCGGTACGCTAGCAGCGCGTGAACCTGCAAGCAACGACTGCAGCACAGACCTCCCCCCTTTCAAGACCGGTACATCCCCCATGCCCACCCTGAAGATCTACAACCCCTACACCGGCTCGGTCATCGACGAGATCCCTGCTGACGACGTAGCCTCGGTCGCCACCAAGGCCTCCGCAGCGCGCGCTGCGCAACCCGCCTGGGCCGCCCTGCCCATGGCTGATCGTCTGGCCTGCATCACACGCTTTCACGCGGCCGTGGTGACGCAACTGGAGGCACTCGCCACCACCATGACGCGCGAAACCGGCAAGCCCATCAGCCTGTCACGCAACGAGCTCAATGGGTTGCTGCCGCGCCTGGACTTCTTTGTCGAGCAGGCCGAGGGCGCCGTGCGCGACGAGCACGTCTTTGACGGCGGCGGCATGCACGAGCAGATCTCGCACGCGCCGCTGGGCGTGGTGGCCAACATCTCGGCCTGGAACTACCCCTGGTTCGTGGGCTGCAACGTCATCGTGCCGGCGCTCCTGACGGGCAACGCCGTGCTCTACAAGCCCAGCGAACATGCCACGCTCACAGGCCTGGCCATCACCCGGCTGCTGCACGAGTCCGGCGTGCCAGCCAACATCATGCAATGTGTGGTGGGCGGCAGCGCGGTGGGCGCGGCCCTGCTGGAGCAGCGCATCGACGGCCTGTTCTTCACCGGCAGCCACGCCACGGGCCAGCGCATCGCCGCGGCCCTGGCCACGCGGCTGGTCAAGGTGCAGCTCGAACTCGGCGGCAAAGACCCGATGTACGTGCGCGCCGACGTGGACGTCAAGGCTGCCGCCGAGAGCCTGGCCGACGGGGCCATGTACAACACCGGCCAGGGTTGCTGTTCGGTGGAGCGGATCTACGTGCACGAGGCCGTGCACGATGCCTTTGTTTCGCACTTCGTGCAGACGGTGAAAGCCATGAAGGCCGGTGACCCGATGGACGCCGGCACCTACATCGGCGCCATGACGCGCGAGCCGCAGATCGCGGTGCTGCAGGCGCAGGTGGATGACGCGGTGGCCAAGGGCGCGCATGTGTTGTGCGGCGGCCAGCGCAGCGCAGGCCCCGGCTGGGGTTTCGAGCCCACGGTGGTGACCGGCTGCAACCACACGATGGAGTTGATGCGCGAGGAGAGCTTCGGCCCCATCGTCGGCATCCAGAAGGTGGCGTCGGACGAAGAGGCCGTGGCGTTGATGAACGACACCCGCTACGGCTTGACAGCAGGCGTTTACACCAAGGATGAGACTGCGGCGCGTGCGCTTCTTGCGCAGGTGAACGCTGGCACCGTGTACTGGAACTGCTGCGACCGCGTCAGCCCGCGCCTGCCCTGGAGCGGCGTGGGCGACTCAGGCATCGGCCTCACGCTGTCCACCTACGGCATCCAGACTTTCACTCGGCCCAAAGCCTGGCACTTGCGCCAGCCGGCCTGATGCCTCACCGCCAAGGTCCGAGAGCGACCCTGCACATTAGCCCGTCGCCCGCATCCGTTGGGGCCGAACCGCTCGAAACGCCATGACGCAGACCCTCGCCCTCTTCGACCTGGACCACACGCTGCTGTCAGGCGACAGCGATGTGCTGTGGTGCGACTGGCTGATGCGCGAGGGGGTGCTGGACCGCGCAAGCTTCGAGCCTCGCAATGCGGCCATGGAGGCCGGCTACAAGGCTGGCACTGTCAGCGTGGCGGAGTTCTGTGGCTTCTATGTGGGCACGCTGGCCGGCCGCACGCTGGCCCAGTGGGAGCCGATGCGCCAGCGCTTTCTGGCCGAAGAAATCGTGCCGCGCATCCCTGAGGCTGCACACCAGCAAGTGCGCCAGCACCATCACGCAGGCCATACCGTGGTCCTGACCACGGCCACCAACCGCGTCATCACCGAACTGACGGCCCAACACCTGGGCATCAGCCACCTGATCGCCACCGAGTGCGAGGTGGGGGCTGGCGGCTGCTTCACAGGCCGCGTGACCGGCACGCCCAACATGCGCGAAGGCAAGGTGACGCGCCTGCAGGCTTGGCTGGCAGAAAAAGACCTCTCGCTGGACGCGCTGGACAGCGTGGCCTACAGCGACTCGATGAACGATGCCCCGCTGCTCTCAACCACTCGCCGTGCCGTGGCTGTCGATCCAGACCCGCGCCTGGCTGCGCTGGCCGCCGAGCGCGGCTGGACGGTGTTGCGCTGGCGTTGACGCCCCTGAAAGAGACCCACATGACGCGCACCCTCCATCGGGCCTTGATGGTCCTGACCTTGGTTCTTGCCGCCTCGGGCCTGCAAGTCCAAGCCAAGACCCTGC
>CAYSOD010000289.1:0-5551 GCA_964432385.1 uncultured Rubrivivax sp. | reverse complement strand
CCACCAACATCCTGCTGATCGCCGACGAGGTGTACGAACATATGGTGTTTGATGGGGCGCCCCACGTCAGCGCCGCCTCCATTCCCGGCCTGGCCGAGCGGGCCTTCGTGGTGTCGAGCTTCGGCAAGACCTACCACGTCACCGGCTGGAAGGTGGGTTACGTGGCCGCGCCCAGGGCCTTGACGGCAGAGTTCCGCAAGGTGCACCAGTTCAACGTCTTCACTGTCAACACGCCCATGCAGCACGCCCTGGCGGCCTACATGGGCAAGCCTGAGCGTTATCTGGAGCTGCCCGCCTTCTACCAGCGCAAGCGCGACCTGTTCCTGCAGGGGCTTCGCAAGACCCGCCTGCGCCCGCTGCACACCGCCGGAACGTACTTCCAGTGCGTGGAGTACGGCGAGGTCAGCGACCTTCCGGAGGCGGACTTCTGCCAGTGGTTGACGCGCGAGATGGGCGTGGCAGCCATTCCCCTGTCAGCCTTCTACGAGGGCGGGTTTGAGCAGGGCATCGCACGCCTGTGCTTTGCGAAGAAGGACGAGACGCTGAACCTGGCCTTGGAGCGCCTGCAGGCCTTGTGAGCCCGTCGCGGCGCGAAAGCGCTCAGCGCGGCTTGCCGGGGGCCGGAGTCTCGTTGAACAGCCCGAAGTTGCTGGCAGCCTGCTCCTGGCTCGGGGTCAGCTTCGGGGCCATCGGCGCCAGTTCAAGCCCGTCCAGACTGATGTCCAAGTCCACGGAAGGCTCCGAAGCAGGCACTGCTGCACGGGCCGACTGAGGCAACTCCAGATCCGGCAAATCAAAACTCGGCAGTTCGGCACGCCGAGCAGACTCGGAGCCTGCCGTGGCGGGCGAGGGCTCGCTTGCATCCTCAAACGACAGGTCCAACTCCAGGGGCTCCAGAGCGCCGAGGGACCCCAGCGGATCAAACGACTCCGCAGGCTGCGACTGTGCGGGACTCGGGCCCGCAGGTACAGCCGGCGTGGGCGGGTCACCACCCAGATCAAACATCGGAAGGTCGATGTTGGGTGTGGCAGCAGCCGGCCTGAACGCCAGGCCCGGATCGGAAGATTCAGCTCTGCTGACTGGAGCCGCTGCCGGCGGATCGAACACCGGCTCGAACATGGGCTCGAACATGGGCTCGCCCAGTGGCAGATCGAAGTGATCCACCTCTTCCTGCGCTGCAGCGGCGGCGGTGACCAAGCCCGCTGCAGCCGCACCAGCCGCACCGCGCCTGCTCACACCACCAAAGGCCGAAGGCGAAAACAGGGTGGGCTGGTCATCTCGAGCGGGCGCGTCAGAACCGGTCGGCGAGGCGAACATGTCGTCGAAAGGCAGCAGCACGTCGACATCTGACGGCCCGCCGACCTCCTGCTCGTGAAGGTCTCTGGCCAGGGTGAAGAGGAACAGCACCTCGCCAAGCGCCGTCAACTCCAGCAGTGTGCCTCCTTCGGTGCGCACCAGCATGTTCTCCAGCAGCGCCATCGCATCCACCGGCCGTGGCCAAGCCTGCTGGATGCGCTCCAGCACCTCCGGCACGTCCTCCAGATGTCGGTCCGGCGAAGGCGCAGCACCCCAGGCGGGTGCTACGGCGTTGAAGCGCTGATTGAAACGGTCGCGCGTGCGCTCGTAGGACTCCTCGTCGCCTTTGCGGCGGTAGATCTCCAGCAGCTTCAGGTACGGCAAGGGATAGGTGCCGCCCGTGCTGCGCAGGTGCTCCACCAGCAAGCTGAGAGCCGACTCATCCTGACCCAGGACGGTGAAGAACTCCACCTGCTGCTCGAGATCGAGCAATTCCTCGATCGAAACGCTGCTGATGGGTGCCGAGACCGACGACGCCGACGGTGGCAGCAACCGGGTACGCTCCATGTCGTCGATGGGTTCTCCGAACTCCTCGGGCATGGGCAAGGGCGGCAGGTCCCCGCCACCGGAGCCCGGCCCAGGCTCCGGAGTCCAGGGCGCTGGGGGCGCGTCCGCAGAACTCGGCGCCGGGCCTTCAACACTCAGGAATGCCGGCGTCGGGAGTGCGGCAGAAGAAGAAGAAACGGCCGCCGCCGGAGGTTCGGCAGGCGCGTCCACCGCAGGCGAATCAGCGCCGGCCGCAGAAGACGCCGACCACCATGGCGCCTGCCCTGCGCCTTGCTGGAGTCGTCTTTGCCTGAACAGCAGGAACAGCGACAAGGCGGCCAGCCCTGCCAACGCGCCCCACAGCGCCGTGTTGTCGGACGCCACCCCACCCCCTTGAGCGTCTTTCAACGCCTGGGTCAGGCGCGCCAGCGCCTCGCGGTTGGCCTTGGCTTCCTGCCGCAGGGCCTCGAGGTTTCGTTCCAAGGCCAGCGCGCGTGACTCTGCGGCCGACGCCGCTGCCCGAGCCGCACTGGCTGCCTCCTCGGCTGCTTTCAGCGCTGGCGACAGTCCGGTGGCAGCGCCTGCCGCTGGCGGCTTCGCCGCGATGACGGGCGCATCCAACTGCAGGCGCGGCCTTGCAGCAGGTGCTAAAGCAGCCTTGTCGGGGCCAGCGGCCTTGGCATCAGCCAGCTGAGACGGATCTGGGTTGCGCGGGCGGGGCGGCGGGGGCGGAGGGGCTTTGGGCGTGGGGCCTTGCGCATCGGTTCCTGCCCTGCCGGGACCGGGTGATGCAGCCGCCCCAGCCGCACCCCGGTCCGCTGCCGCGGTGGCCGCCGGCGGCGGTGCGGGAGAAGGCACCGGCTGCACGGGGGCCGGGGTCATGGCCGAGGGAGTCGTGGGGGTTGCCGCAGCGGCAGGCGTCACCGGTATGGCTGGGGAAACTGCAACTGGCGTGGTGTCGACACTGGCCAGTGCCGGCGCCGCCAGATGCCCAGGCGGGTCGGCCAGCAGAGTAAACCTGCGAGCGATACGGGAGGAACAGCCGGCGCTGAGGTTGACGAGCACCAGCGGTTCGTCAATGGCCGACAACGTGCGCACACGCACCAGCGCAGCGCCGGAGGCTGACTCGATGGACACGGACACCGCTGATCGAGGCAGTGGCACGTCGCCTACAGTGACTTCTGCCGACAGGCACTCCGGGGGTGCCTCACCAGCCTCCAGCCGAAGACCCACCACGAAGTCCAGCGAGGCCCCGAGAACCGCGCTGGATTGCGCCCGCCCAAAACCCCAAGACCAGGCGTCATGGGATAACAGCCCCATCGCCAAGGCACAGAAAACGGGCAGCGGTGATCTTTTCAGGCGGCTGAATGCCAAGGAGGAGATCTGGAAAATGACTTGCCAATGACTCTAGCATGCAGAGATCGCAGATTGACCTTGCACAATCCACGGGTGGGGCTTGAATTGCGAACTTGACACACTGGACCGACTCGACCCAACGCCTCAAGCACCCGTCCCGCCCGATGACCCCCCTGTCCGACCTGAAGACGCCTGCCTGGAACGGCCTCAGCCCTGAACAGCGAACCAGCGTCGCGCAGGGAGCGTGGTTCGCCAGCCTCAGCGACGGCCTGCAGCGGGACATTCTGGGGCGCTGTTCGGTACGCTCGCTGTCGGATGGTGAGCCGGTGGCTGCGCGCGGCGCGCCGGCGCGCGAATGGTGCGGCGTGGCCAGCGGGGCCGTGCGCATCAGCACGGTGTCGCTGTCGGGCAAGCAAGTGTCCCTGACCTACGCCGAGCCGGGCATCTGGTTTGGCGACATCGCCCTGTTCGACGGCCTGCCGCGTACGCATGATGCCGACGCCCACGGGCCGACCACCTTGCTGGTGGTGAGCAAACCTGACTTTCATGCGCTGTTGGGCCTCCACGTGGAGCTGTACGACGCCCTGCTGCGGCTGAACTGCCGCCGCCTTCGCCTGATGTTCGATCTGCACGAGGATCTGAACACCCGGCCCCTGCAGGCCCGACTGGCGCGGCAGATTCTGATGCTTGCCCGGGGCCAGGCCGAAGAGCAGCCTGGAGAGATCCGCATCGGCCTGCAACTGGCGCAAGAAGATCTGGCGCAGTTGCTCGGGGCGTCCCGGCAGCGCGTCAACCAGGAACTGAAGGGACTGGAGCGAGAGGGCGCCATCAGGGTGGAGCCCACCCGCCTGATCGTGCTGTCACGCGATCTGCTCCTGGCAGCCGCTCAGCGATGAGCCCGATACTGACCTATTGATCCGTACGTTGAACCAGGACGAGCACCGCGAGATGGAACACTTCACCGGCACACGCCCCCCCGCCGCCAGCCACGCTTTCGACATCACCGCGCTAGACCGCTGGCTGACCGAGCACCTGTCAGGGTATGTCGGCCCCTTGGAGGTTTCCCAGTTCAAGGGTGGGCAATCCAACCCCACCTACCTGCTGACGACGCCAGGGATCTCCTACGTCATGCGCACCAAGCCGGGGCCCGTGGCCAGGCTGCTGCCCTCAGCCCACGCGATCGAACGTGAGTTCCGGGTGATGCAGGCGCTGGGCGACACCGAGGTACCGGTCGCCCGCATGCTGTTGCTGTGCGACGACGAATCGGTGATCGGCCGGGCCTTCTACCTCATGGAATATGTGCAGGGCCGCGTCTTGTGGGACCAAGCCCTGCCCGACATGGACCCTGCGCAACGAGGGGCCGTGTACGACGAGATGAACCGGGTCATCGCCCACCTGCACAAACTGCAGCCTCAGGCCCTGGGCTTGGCAGACTTTGGCAAGCCCGGCAACTATTTCGAACGGCAGATCGCGCGGTGGTCGCGTCAGTACGCAGCCTCCATCACCGAGCCCATCCCCGAGATGGACCGCCTGATGGAGTGGCTCCCGGCCCACATGCCTGCCGGGGCACGGGACGATCGCGAGGTGGCCATCGTCCACGGCGACTTCCGTCTGGACAACCTGATCTTCCACCCCACCGAGCCCCGGGTGCTGGCGGTGCTGGACTGGGAGCTTTCCACCCTGGGGCACCCTCTGGCCGACTTCAGCTACCACTGCATGGCTTGGCACATCCCGCACGCCATGGGTCGGGGCATCGGCGGCCTGGATCCGGTGGCGCTGGGCATTCCCACGGAGTCAGCGTATTTGCAACGCTATTGCGAACGCACGGGTCGCGCCGACGCTGTCGCCTTGGCGGCAGACTGGAACTTCTATCTGGCGTACAACCTGTTCAGGATCGCTGCCATCCTGCAAGGTATTGCCAAGCGGGTGGTGGACGGCACGGCCTCCAGCGCACAGGCCCGCACGGCCGGCGCAGGCGCGCGGCCTTTGGCCGAGCTGGGATGGTCATTCGCAAAGCGGCAGTGAACACGGACAAGAGGTGAACGATGGACTTTGACTACTCCCCCAAGACCAAGGAACTGCAGGCTCGCCTGAAGTCCTTCATGGACCGCCATATCTACCCCGCGGAGTCGCGGTGGTGGGTGGAATTGGAGGAGAACACCCGAGCCGGGCGCCGCTGGACGCCTTTGCAGGTGATCGAGGACCTGAAGCCGGTGGCGCGGGCCGAGGGACTGTGGAACCTGTTCCTGCCCGAGAGCAGCCGCGGTGCGGGCTTGACGAACCAGGAATACGCGCCGCTGGCCGAGATCATGGGCGCGGTGCCCTGGGCCAGCGAGGTGTTCAATTGCTCGGC
>CAYSOD010000288.1:0-5554 GCA_964432385.1 uncultured Rubrivivax sp. | reverse complement strand
GACCGCGCCCTGCGCAACCTGCTGATCGACGTCACCGGCAACACCCACCGCGCCGAGTTCTGCGTCGACAAGCTGTTCTCGCCCGATGGCCCGGCCGGCCGTCTGGGGCTGCTGGAGCTGCGCGCTTTCGAGATGCCGCCGCACGCGCGCATGAGCCTGGCGCAGCAGTTGCTGCTGCGCGCCCTGGTGGCGCGCTTCTGGCGCGAGCCGTACAGTGGTGGCACCCGCCATCGCCTCACCCGCTGGGGCACGGCCCTGCACGATCGGTTCCTGCTGCCCACCTTCGTGCAGCAAGACTTCGAGGACGTGATCGCCGAGCTGCGCGCAGCCGGTTTCGCTTTCGACGCCACCTGGTTTGCGCCGCACTTCGAGTTCCGCTTCCCGCTCATCGGTGAGGTGGCCACGCAGGGCCTGGGCCTGACGCTGCGCACCGCGCTGGAGCCCTGGCACGTGATGGGCGAACAGGGCGCGGTGGGCGGCACGGTGCGCTACGTGGATTCTTCGCTGGAACGGCTGGAACTCAAGGTCACGGGGCTGAACGACAACCGTCACGTCATCACCGTCAACGGCGTGGCCGCCCCGCTGCAGCCCACGGGCCGCACGGGCGAGTTCGTCTGCGGTGTGCGCTACCGTGCCTGGCAGCCGCCTTCGGCGCTGCACCCCACTATCGGCGTGCACGCCCCGCTCACGGTAGACATCGTGGACGCCTGGCTGCAGCGCTCCATCGGCGGCTGTCGCTACCACGTGGCCCACCCGGGCGGTCGCAACCACGACAGCTTCCCCGTCAACGCCTACGAGGCCGAAAGCCGGCGCCTGGCGCGCTTCTTCCGCTTCGGCCACACGCCTGGTCGGATGGACGTGAAGCCGGCGCAGCCCGGCCTGGAATTCCCGTTCACGCTGGACCTGCGAAGATCGGCTGGCTGATTCACGCCCCGCTGCACCTTGCCTACTTTGTCGAGCCTGTCTTCCCTGCGCGCCGAGCTTGCGCAAGCTGTGTCTGTTGCCGCGCCAGGCCGCTTCGCACCCGCGATGCCGCCAGAGCCGGGGGTGTGGGACGAGGCGCACCAGTCCTCGGGCGAGTGGCGTCCGGCGTGGCAGCGATTTATCGAAGAGTTGCCTGAACCGACAGCGCAGAGCCTGCGTACCGACCTCGATCACCGCCTGCGAGCCATCGAGGTGCAGATCCGGCGCGACGGGGTCACGCACAACGTGTTCGGCCCCGAGGGCGCCGTGGCACGGCCGTGGTCGCTGGAGTTGCTGCCCTTGCTGATCGAGCAGGCTGACTGGGCGGGCATCGAGCGCGGCATCCGGCAGCGGGCGCAGCTGCTCGAAGCCGTGCTGGACGACGTGTATGGCGCGCAGCGCCTGTTTCAGCAGGGCCTGCTGCCCCCGGCGCTGGTGATGCGCCACCCTGGCTATGTGCGTGGCCTGCGGGGTGTGCCACCCGTGGGCGGCCTGCGCTTGCGCGTGGTGGCCTTCGACATCGCTCGTGGCCCCGAGGGGCGCTGGTGGGTGGTGGCGCAGCGCACGCAAGGCCCTTCGGGCCTGGGTTACGTGCTGCACAACCGCCTGCTGGTGTCGCGGCAGTTCCCCGAGGCCTACCGCGCCTTGCGGGTCCAGCGCATCGCCTCCAGCTACCGTCGCCTGCTCGACGGTCTGGAAGAGGCAGCGCGCCCGCTGGCCGGCGGCGGTGCGCCACGCATCGCCTTGCTGACGCCCGGCCCCTACAGCGAGACCTGGTTCGAGCAGGCCTACTTGGCGCGCTACCTGGGCCTGCCCCTGGTGGAAGGCGGTGACCTCAGCGTTCGCGGAGGCCGGCTGTTCATGAAGACGGTGGAAGGTCTGGAGCCCGTGCACGGCCTGCTGCGTCGGGTGGATGACGACTGGTGCGACCCGCTGTCCCTGCGGCCAGACTCCACCCTCGGGGTGCCAGGGCTGCTGGACGCCGCCCGCGCCGGCCAGGTGGTGATGGCCAACGCGATCGGCAGCGCTTTTCTGGAGTCGCCCGCGATCCAGGGCTTCCTGCCGGCACTGTCTCAGGCGCTCACGGGCTGCGCGCTTGAACTGCCTTCGCTGCCCACCTGGTGGTGCGGCGAGGCCTCGGCCTGGGCTGATGTGCAAGGTCGGCTGGACGACAAGCTGCTGCGCTCCACCTTCCCACGGGCAGGCCGCACCTCGCAGGTGCACGACCGGGCTGCCGTCGATGTGACGGCAGACCCGGATGCTTGGACCGTGCAAGGGCGTTTGCACTTCTCGCGCGCCCCGATCTGGGGCGATCAGGGTCTGGCCATGCGCCCTGCGATGGTGCGTGTGTACGCCATCGCGGGCCCTGGCGGGCACTGGCAGGTGCTGCCTGGCGGGATGACCCGAGTGGCGCAAGGCGCTGATGGCAGCGTCTCCATGCAGCGCGGCGGTACCAGCCTGGACACCTGGGTGATGACCGAGGGCGAGGTGGACACCTTCTCGATGCTGCCGCGCCCGCTGCGCGTGGAGGACATCGCCGGCCGGCGCCGCCCGGTGAGCAGCCGCACGGGCGAGAACCTCTTCTGGCTGGGCCGTTACACCGAGCGTGCCGACCAGCTGGTGCGCCTGGCCCGGCAGGTGCTGTCCATGGTGCCGCAATCGGCCAGCCTGCCGCGGGAGCTGTTGGACGCCACCTCCGCGCTGTCGGTGCGCCTGAGCCTGGCGCCCTGGGGGGTGCCCACACTGGCGCAATCGGCCCTGCACTTTGAGCGGGCCGTGCTGGCGGGTCTGGCCGATCCTGCAGCGGGCTTCAGCCTTGCGTTCGACCTGCAGGCCATCGAGCGGGCCGCCCTGGCCGTGCGCGAGCGGCTGCCCGCGGAGCAGTGGGCGCTGGTACGTGCGATGAAGGAGTCTTTGGCCCAAGCGCTGGGGCCCGGCGCGGGATGGCCCGCTGCGGCTGGGCAGGTTGATGTGCCTGTGGCGGGTGCAGCGCCCTCGCGCCCGGTCTTTCCCGCGGCCGAGGTGGCCTTGGCGGCTCTGGAAAGGGTAGCGCTCGAGCTCTCGGCCTTGACGGGGGCGCAGACCGACCGCATGACGCGCGATGCCGGCTGGCGCCTGCTGATCGCCGGCCGCCTGCTGGAGCGGCTGCTGAGCCTGACCGCGACGCTGGAGACGCATCTGACCACGGGCGCGCTGCAGACCACGGAGGGCGTGGACGCGCTGCTGGAGCTCTTCGACAGCACCATCACCTTTCGCGCTCGCCACCAGCGCCATGACGACCTGCTGGCCCTGGCCGATGTGCTGGTGCTGGACGACGCCAACCCGCGCAGCCTGGCCGGGGTGTTGCGCCGCCTGCGTACCGAATTGGGCAAGCTCCCCAGCCGCCAGGCAGCACCGGGCAGCCCGCAGCGAACCCTGCCTTTGGCAGGCCCTGCCCAGACCGCGAGCCCTGTGGTGCCGCTGCCACCACCAGCGGCGCCGCCGGCGGTCACGAAGCGTTTGCCCGAAGAGGGGGTGGGCCTGAGCCTGCGGGAGCTGGAGGCCGACGTGACCGGCCGGCTGCTGGAGCGGTGCCGAGCACTGCACGCCGCCGCCCTGGCCGTGGCCGACGATATCGCTCAGCACTGCTTCTCGCCCGCGACCGTGCTGGCGCCGGCCCGGGAGGGCTGACGATGGACGCGTCACGACCGGGCAACTTGCATGAGAGCGAAGGGCCGCCCCAGGTGTTCCTGCGCCCTCTGGCGGAGCTGGGCCGGGCGCCGTCCGGACCAGACGGGCGCTCACAACGCACTGGCACGCTGGCACTGGAAGTGGTGCACGACAGCGGCTACGAGTACAGCACGCTGGTCGCCCACGCTCACCATGCGGCGCATCTGCAGCCCTTGCAAGACGAGGCGCAGCAGTTGCAGCACTTCGAGCTGGCCATAGAGCCCCCGCCCGCGCGCTGCCATGCCGAGGTGGATGCCTTCGGCAATGGCCGGCACAGTTTCGAGTTCTTCGCCCCTCACCAGACGCTGCGTGTGCGCTCCACCAGCCGCGTGACAGTGGCGCCGCGCTTTGCCGCTCTGCAGCCCGAGGCGTCACCGGGCTGGGAGTCGGTACGCGCGCGCCTGCGTTACGTGGCGCGTGGCGGCTTCGAGCCCGCGGTGGAGTTCGCCCAGCCTTCGCCCTATGTCCCCTGGCATGAGCCCGCGCTCGCCGGGCTGCGTGCCTGGGCTGGGCTCAGCCTGAGCCCTGGGCGTCCTGTGGCCAAGGCCGCGCTGGATCTCATGCACCGGATGCACCGCGAGTGGTCTTACCAGCCCCGCAGCACGGCCGTGGACACGCCCTTGGCCACCGCGTTCGAGCAGCGCGCCGGCGTCTGCCAGGACTTCGCCCACCTGCTGATCGGCGCCTGCCGCGCCCACGGCCTGGCAGCCCGCTATGTCAGCGGCTACCTGCTGACCGAGCCCTCGGCGGGCGAGCCCGTGCTGCTCGGCGCTGATGCCTCGCATGCCTGGGTGCAGGTGTGGTGCCCGGGCACGCCAGGTGTGCCGGCTGACGGCTGGCTGGACCTGGACCCGACCAACAACCTGGTGCCGGCCAGCAGCCATGTGCGCGTGGCCGTGGGGCGTGACTTCGGCGACGTCACCCCGCTGCGTGGCGTGATCCGGGGTGGCGGCTCCCACACCCTGACCGTGGGCGTGACCACGCGGCAGGTGCCAGAGGACGCAAGCCAAAACCTGCGCCCAAGATGACCTTGGCCCGATAGTTGCTCACCCCGTCCACGCAAAGGATCTCCTCCACCATGCAGCACCCCTTCGACGAGATGCGCGCCCTCGCCGGCGCGGGGCCCGGGGCAACGGCCAGCATCCGCGAGCACTACCGCACCTACGAGCGCTGGTTGCAGGCCCAGCCGGCGGACCTGATGCGCAACCGGCGCGAAGAAGCCGAAATGATCTTCCGCCGCGTGGGCATCACCTTCGCGGTCTACGGCGCCAAGGACGAAGACGGTGCCGGCACCGAGCGCCTGATCCCCTTTGACCTCATCCCGCGTGTGATCCCGCGCCAGGAGTGGCGCGAGATGGAGGCCGGCCTGCGCCAGCGCGGCACGGCGCTCAACCGCTTCATCCAGGACGTTTACCACGGCCAAGAGATCCTCAAGTCCGGCGTGGTGCCGTCTGACGTCATCCTGCGCAACGCTCAGTACCGGCCCGAGATGGTGGGCGTGCACGTGCCCGGCGGCATCTACTCGCACATCAGCGGCATCGACATCGTGCGCGCCGGCAATCCGGATGGCTCGGGCGACTATTACGTGCTGGAGGACAACCTGCGCGTGCCCAGCGGCGTGAGCTACATGCTGGAAAACCGCAAGATGATGATGCGGCTGTTCCCCGAGCTGTTCAGCATGCACCGCGTGGCACCGGTGGCGCACTACCCGGACCTGCTGCTGGAAACCCTGCGCGCCGTGGCGCCGGCCGGCGTGAACGAGCCCACCGTGGTGGTGCTCACCCCCGGCATGTACAACAGTGCCTACTTCGAGCACGCCTTCCTGGCCCAGCAGATGGGCGTGGAGCTGGTGGAGGGGCAGGACCTCTTCGTCAAGGACGAC
>CAYSOD010000287.1:0-5567 GCA_964432385.1 uncultured Rubrivivax sp. | reverse complement strand
GTGCTTGCCGTGATGGAACTCCAGCGTCTCGCGGCTGTAGTGCGGCGCCAGGGCGTCGATGGCAAACGGAAGTGCGGGCAGGGTGTGTTCCATGGGGGGACCTGAAGAGGTTTGGGTTGTGGGAGAAAGAGCAGCTACCAAAGGTAACCAGCAACGTGCCAGATTGTAGGCAGGCGTTCCAAGCCCGGCCTGGAGCACGGTCAGTCAGAAGACGGGTCTGGCCGGACAGACGCCACCACAGCCCGGACCTGCCCGTTGACAAGCACCGCGTCGATGGCGTCGCCTGCATGCAGGTCCTCCACGCGCACCACGGGCCGTCCATCGGGTCGCGCCACCCACGCATAGCCCCGCTTGAGCACACTGCGCGGGTTCAGCGCTTCCAGGCGCGTGGCCATGGACTGCAGCCGCCAGCGGCGTGCGTCCAGCGTCGCCGCCAGCGCACGGCGCCAGCGTGCCTCCAAGGCCCCTGCCCTGTCGCCCGCTCGGCTCACCCGGGCCTGCAAGGCCACGCCCAACCGTGCATCCAGCCCGGCCAGCCGGTGCTGCTGCGCCAGCAGCAGCTGGCGCGGCCGTTGAAGACGCTCGGCCACGAGGTCCAGGCGCTGAGAATGGCGCTCCAGGTTGCGTTGCAGCGTCCTGTGAAGGTGCTGCTGAAGGTGGTGCAGGGCGTCTTCCAGATCATCGCGAAGGGGCGCGGCCAGTTCCGCGGCTGCGGTGGGCGTGGGCGCGCGCAGATCGGCGGCCAAGTCGCTGAGCGTCATATCGGTCTCGTGCCCCACACCGCACACCACCGGGATGGGTGAGGCGGCCACCGCGCGGACGACCCGCTCATCGTTGAAAGCCCAGAGGTCTTCAAGCGAACCGCCTCCTCGCACCAGCAGCAGCGTATCGGCCCGCCCGTGGTCGCCAGCGCGCTGCAGCGCATTGACGATGGTCGCAGGCGCTCCAGCTCCTTGCACCAGACACGGGTAGACGATCACCCGTACATGAGGCGCACGGCGCGCCAGCGCGGTGAGCACGTCTTGCAGCGCCGCCGCGCCCAGCGAGGACACGACGCCAAGTACTGCCGGAAATGGCGCGAGCGATCTGCGGCGAGAGGGGTCAAACAGCCCTGCCGCCTCCAGGCGGGCCTTCAGGCGCAGAAACTCCTCGTACAGCGAACCGGCACCCTGCCGCCGCATGGACTCCACCACGAACTGCAGGTCTCCACGGGGCTCGTACAGGGCGATCCGCCCACGCACCTCGACCCGCTGCCCGTCGGCAGGCGCGAAGTCCAGCAAGCCTGCCGAACGGCGAAACATGGCACAACGCACCAGGGCGGGTGCTCCGTCAGCGTCCTTGAGCGAGAAATAGCAATGTCCGCTGGCTGCCCGGGTGAAACCCGCCAACTCCCCGCAGACCGTGACGCCACCGAAGCGCGCCGTCAGAGCGTCGGTGATGGCCAGCAGCAAGGCCGAGACGCTCCAGGCGCGCTCCAGGGGGCTCGCAGGCACGGGCTCCATCAGGCCCTCACAGCCTGCCATCCCGCACCGCGCTTGGCGCAGACGTCCACAGGCCCCAAGAATTCAGGCGCCGCAAGGCAAAGTTCTCCTGAACCGCTCATGTTGTGGTGCAAGTGCCTGTCGGGCATGAGGTTTTTGGGTTCTCTTCCGGCCCTGCAGGGTGTGCCAGCACGTAGCAGAGGCTTTGGCAGGTGTGCCGCCACGACGATATCCACAAAGTTATCCACAGCGCGCGACCCTTGAAGTACGACTGGCGGGTGAACCGGGACACCTTCTCTCGGCCTGCGCCACTCTGTGGGCGAGGACCATCGGCCATAATCATTTTCGGTGGGGTCACCGCGGTCGTTCGCGCCGGCTCCAACTGCTGGACGGTGCACCCCAAGAGCCGGCTACACACAGGAAAACCCGCTTGATTTCCATCATACAAGCCGCCGGCTGGCCCATCTGGCCCTTGATCCTGTGCTCGGTGGTCGCCGTGGCGTTGATCATTGAGCGCTTCGTGAGCCTGCGGGTGCGTCAGGTCCACCCGCCCGCTTTGGTCGACGAGGTGATCATGGTGTCGCGCAACGGCATCCCGCCGTCTGACGTGGTCGACAAGCTGTCGAGCAGTTCATCTTTGGGCTCCATCCTGGCCTCAGGGTTCAGGGCGCTCGCCGCCGAGCCGCGGCTGCCAGAACCTGCCTTGCGCCAGCATCTTGAGGGCGCAGGACGTGAAGCACTGCACCGCCTGGAGCGCTACCTCAACGCCCTGGGCACCATCGCCACCGCGGCACCGCTGCTGGGCTTGCTGGGCACCGTGGTGGGGATGATCGAGATCTTCGGATCCCAGGCGCCGGGCACGGGCGGGCAGAACCCCCAGCAGCTGGCGCACGGCATCTCCATTGCGCTGTACAACACCGCTTTCGGATTGATCATCGCCATCCCGGCGCTCATGTTTCACCGCTATTTCCGTGCACGTGTGGAGACCTATCGCCTGGGCATGGAGCTCGCGGTGGAACGCATGCTGCCTCACCTGGTCAAGCTGAGCAGGTCGGCGCGCGGGAGTGGCACCTGATGAACTTCCGGCGGCCCGGCGCCCCCGACGAACCCGAGATCAACCTGATCCCGTTCATCGACGTGCTGTTGGTGGTACTGATCTTTCTGATGCTCTCCACCACCTACTCTCGCTTCACCGAGTTGCAGGTCACCTTGCCCACGGCAGACGCAGAGAAGCTGAAGGACAGGCCCAAAGAAGTGGTGGTGGCGGTCTCCAGTGAGGGCCGCTACACGGTCAACCGCCAGGGCCTGGACGGGCGTAGTGTGGAAGCCTTGACCGCACGATTGAAGGAGGCCTCTGGCGCGCAGCCCGACACCGTTGTGATCGTCACGGCCGACGCGCTGGCCGCGCACCAGTCGGTGGTGAACGTGCTGGACGCTGCCCGGCGTGCGGGCTTGGCCCGCATCACTTTTGCAGCGCAGACGGGCCAGAAAGGGCGTTGAGCCCAGGCCCGGCGCATCATGGCGCTGCGCGACACCCTGGAGCGGATCTGGTGGCAGCCCCATAGGGGCTTGCTCGCGCTGCTGCTGAGCCCCTTCAGCCTCGTCTACTGGCTGCTTCACGGGTGCCTGCAATGGCCTTGGAGGGCCGGTTGGCGTGAGCCCTGGCGCGCCCCAGTGCCTGTGCTGGTGGTGGGCAACCTGGTGGTGGGCGGTGCTGGCAAGACCCCCACGGTCATTGCTCTGTGCCAAGCGCTTGAGCGCCGAGGTTGGCAGCCGGGCATCATCTCCCGCGGCTATGGTGGGCGGCGATCAAAGCCCGAGCAGCCCATGCAGGTGACGGCCGGCTCCAGGGCCGACCAAGTCGGCGACGAACCGTTGCTCATGGCCCTCCGTACGGGAAGGCCGGTATGGGTGGCGACGGATCGCGTGGCCGCTGCGAAGGCCCTGTGCGCCCACCACCCGGAGGTGGACCTGTTGATCAGCGACGACGGCCTTCAGCATCTGGC
The DNA here is from genome assembly GCA_964432385.1 of uncultured Rubrivivax sp. Taxonomy (GTDB): domain Bacteria; phylum Pseudomonadota; class Gammaproteobacteria; order Burkholderiales; family Burkholderiaceae_C; genus Rubrivivax. The sequence continues at coordinate 2,080 of CAYSOD010000287.1, read as the reverse complement.
CTTGCACAGGGACGCTCAGGTGCTGGTCTTCGACGACCGCGGCACGGGCAACGGTCTGCCTTTGCCGGCGGGCCCGCTGCGTGAGCCCCTGCCACGCGGGCTCCCCGCACGCACGATGGTGCTGTACAACGCCAAGGCGCCGAGCACGCCCTTGCCAGGCAGTCGCATGCAGCGGCGCTTGGCAGGTGTGACGCCGCTGCACCCCTGGTGGACAGGGGACCAAAGGGCCATGGAACCCTTGGAGCGCTGGAGGGGCCGCCAGATACTGGCCGCCGCAGGCATTGGCCACCCCGAGCGCTTCTTCTCCATGCTGGAGCAGGCCGGGCTTCAGGTCGACCGAATGCCGTTGGCCGACCACGCCCCCCTGGACCCACGCCCCTGGCCGGCAGACACTGCCTGCGTGCTGGTCACCGAGAAGGATGCCGTCAAGCTGCCGGTCCATCAAGTCGACAAGGCCTGCGCAGCCACCAATGCAGACTTGGCAGCCATCCATGTGGCCACGCTAGACTTTGTCATCCCTGACCACACGGTCGACGCCTTGGAGCAACTGCTCCTGCCCTTGCGCAGAACCTGAACATGGACCACCGCCTGATCGAACTCCTGGTATGCCCCGTCTGCAAGGGGCCTCTGGAGATGCTGCGCGACGAGGACGCCCGGCCGGCCGAGCTGGCTTGCCCAGCTGACCGGCTGGCCTTTCCCATTCGGGACGGCATTCCCGTGATGCTGGAGAGCGAGGCCCGTAACCTGGACGCGGCTGCGGCACCCGCGGGCGCCCCGAGCGCCCCAGGCCTGTGAGGCTGACCTGAGCGCGACGCCATTCACGGTGCTGGTGCCGGCCCGTCTGGCCTCTACCCGCCTGCCGGGCAAGCCGCTGCTGGACATCGCCGGGCTGCCGATGGTGGTGCGCGTGGCACGCCAGGCCCAGCGCAGCAAGGCGGCCCAAGTGGTGGTGGCTACGGATGCGCACGAGGTGGCACAGGCCTGCCAGGCTCATGGCGTGCGCCACGTCATGACAAGCCCCGACCACGCCAGCGGCAGTGACCGCCTTGCCGAGGCCTGCGAGCATCTCGGGCTGACGGGAGACCAGGTCGTCGTCAACGTGCAAGGTGACGAACCTCTGATCGAGCCGCCCCTGATCGACCGCTGTGCCGGCTTGCTGGCCGAACACCCCGAGTGCCCTGTGGGCACTGTGGCCCACCCCATCCACGAGGTGGCCGATTGGCTGAACCCGAATGTGGTGAAAGTGGTGCTGGACGCCGCCGGCCGGGCGCTGTACTTCACCCGCGCCCCAGTGCCCTTTCATCGCGACGGCCAGCCTGGGCAGCTGCCATCCGACCCCGTTCCGCTGCGGCATCTGGGCTTGTACGCCTATCGGGCGGGCTTCCTTCGGCGCTTTCCTCACCTGCCCCAGGCACCCATGGAGCGCACCGAGGCCCTGGAGCAGCTGCGCGTCTTGTGGCATGGCGAGCGCATCGCCGTCCATGTCACCCAGGAAGCTCCGGGCACGGGCGTGGACACGCCGCAGGACCTCGAGCGCGTGCGCGCGTTGTTCGCTGCAGTCGACAACCCGGGCGCTTGAAAGCCCCGAGAAGGTCATGCGTGGTAATCTGCCCGCAGGGCATCGCCATGGCGTGCTCTTGAGAATCCAACGCAACACCGAGACAAGCGTGCAGGCGGCTTGAGCCCGCGCGCCCCATCCCGACACGAGGACCGCGATGAGATTGATCCTTTTGGGCCCCCCGGGCGCAGGCAAGGGCACGCAAGCCGCCCATATCTGCAAGAAGTTCGGCATCCCGCAGATCTCCACGGGCGACATGCTGCGTGCGGCAGTCAAGGCCGGCACCCCTCTGGGCGTGGCCGCCAAGAAAGTGATGGACTCCGGCGGGCTGGTCAGCGACGACATCATCATCGGCCTGGTCAAGGAACGCATCACCCAGCCCGACTGCGCCAACGGTTTTCTCTTCGACGGATTCCCTCGCACCCTGCCCCAGGCCGATGCCATGAAGGCCGCAGGCGTGAAGCTCGATGTGGTGCTGGAGATCGATGTGCCGGATTCGGCCATCGTCGAGCGCATGAGCGG
>CAYSOD010000286.1:0-5574 GCA_964432385.1 uncultured Rubrivivax sp. | reverse complement strand
GGCGTGATCGGCCAGGTAGTCGGAGGTGACGATGGTCAAGTCGGCCATCACCATCAGGCGTTCTTCGGCTCCGGCGTGGGCGTCGCCGGTGTTGTCAAAGCCGGCGTGGAAATCCATGCAGTCATACACCAGGCGGGCAGGCGGCAGAAAGGCGGCCAGCTTGAACCAGTAAGGGTGCTGCACCACGTGCACCGCCTGCGCGATGCCGGCGCGCTCCCACAAGGCCAGTTGCCCCGTGCGCAGCTGGTCCAACGTCTGCTCTGTGGGCGGGCCGGCATACACGCTGTGGGGCCCAGCCAGGTGAAAGAACACCTGGAACAGCGGCAAGGCGGGGTCCAGGCGCTCAAGCTCGAATCCGGGCTCGGCCGAATCGACGAAGTTCACGCTGACGTAGAAGACCCGCCGACCTGCCCGCGCCAGCGCCAGCGCGAGCTGCTGCGGCCGCTGGTGGCGGAAATGCCAGTCGATGACGCCGAAAAAGACCCAGTCGGGCTGCCCTTCGATGGCCGGTGGCACACCGCCCGCATCCGCGGCGGGCGCAACAGCCCCGTCAGGCACCAAGGGCACCGACAGCACCTCGGCCGCGTCCACCTGGATGGCGGCCAGGCCACGGCGCATCCAGCGGCGGCGCATGTGGCCGATGCGGTAGCGCAGGCCGGGGGACAGGGGCAGCCGCAGGTACAGCTGCCGGAAGAACTCGTACAAAGCTCTTACACCGCTGCCGTAACCACCATCTCGACTCGCCATTCGGGCTTGGCGAGCTTGGCCTCTACCGTGGCGCGGGGGGGCGCGTTGCCGGCGCTGACCCACTTCTCCCACACGGCGTTCATGCCGGGGAAGTCGGCCAGGTCGGCGATGAAGATCTGGCACATCAGGATCTTGGACTTGTCGGTGCCAGCGCGGGCCAGCAGCGCGTCGATCTGCGCCAGCACCTGCGCGGTCTGCCCGGTGATGTCTTGCGTGCCGTCGTTGGCCACCTGGCCCGCCAGGTAGGCCACGCCGTTGTGCACGGCCATCTCGGACAGGCGCGCGCCGACATCGAATCGTTGAACCATCATCAAACCTCCAAACAACGGGTGGGAATCAGAACAGGCCGAGCTGCGGTGTGCAAAGGCCAGAGAAGGAGGACCGTGCCGAACTGCAGCGGTTCAAGCCTTGCGGCCGGCCTTCTGACCGATCTTGCTTTCGGTGCCCGCCATCAACTTGCGGATGTTGGCGGCATGGCGCCACACCAGCAGCAGGCTCATGGGGACGACGCAGGCCATCGCGGGCTCCATGCCCCAGATGAGCATCTGAAAGAAAGGGGCGAAGGCCGCGGCGACCAGCGAGGCCAGAGACGAGTAGCGAAAGAACACGGCAATCAGCAGCCAACTCGCCAGCGTGGCCAGGCCCAGCACTGGGTTGAGCGCCAGCAGCACCCCCGCGGCGGTGGCCACGCCTTTGCCGCCCTGGAAGCGGAAGAACACAGGCCACAGGTGCCCGAGGAAGGCGGCCAAGCCGACGAGTGCGATGGCAAACGGCCCCAGGCCCAGGCGCTCTTGCAGCAGCAAGGCCCCCACCACCGGGACATAGCCCTTGAGCGCGTCCAACGCCAGCGTGAGCACGGCCGCGGCCTTGTTGCCCGAGCGCAGCACGTTGGTGGCCCCGGGGTTGCCCGAACCGTAGCTGCGAGGATCGGCCAGCCCCATGAGGCGGCTGATGATCACCGCAAAGCTGAGCGAGCCGATCAGGTAAGCCATGACCACAGCCAAAGGCGCCCCGAAGGACGCGAGTGCGGAGGTGGATAGCGAGCCGGACATAAAACCCGCCATTCTAGTAATGGCATGGGCCCGGCGCTGCCCGGCTTCTCAGACTTCACTTCCCCCCGGAAGTTGGGCGCCGCAGCGCTACGAGGTCAGGCGAGGTTCACAACGCGCAGTGCACAGTCCGCGCGCCCAGCGCCTGGGTCAGGACCGCAGGGTCGAGGCCCACGAGAAAACCTCTCCGCCCGCCGTTGATGTGGATTTTGGGCAGGGCCAGCACGCTTTCCTCCACAAAGACCGGCATGGCCTTACGCAGGCCAAAGGGCGAGGTGCCGCCCACCAGGTAGCCACTGTGGCGCTGGGCCACCTCGGGTTTGCAGGGCTCGACCGACTTCACGCCGATGGCGCGCGCCAGGTTCTTGGTGCTCACCTGCCGATCACCATGCATGAGCACCACCAGAGGCTGCGCCTTCTCGTCCTGCATCACCAGGGTCTTGACCACGGCGTGTTCGTCCACGCCCAACTGCCGGGCCGACTCGGCCGTGCCGCCGTGTTCCACGTAGTCATAAGGGTGCTCGGTGAACGCGATGCCCTGCGCGCGCAGCCACTGGGTGGCCGGGGTTTCGCTGACGTGCTTGTCTTTCTTCGCCATCTGCAAATGGTGCCATGAGCCGCGGGCCTGGGGGCGCATGGGGCACGTCGCCTGGTGACGCGATGTCCCAGGGCCGCCGGGGGCCTCCGCAATCACGGAAGGTGCGAGCGTCTGCAGCGGCTGAGAATCCGCCGCTCGATGACCAGCGACCCCAGCCTGCACCATCTTCAGCCCAGTGGCCCCAGCAGCACGGCCCTGGTCTGGCTCAAGCGCGATCTGCGTCTGGCAGACCACGCCCCGCTGAGCGCGGCGCAAGGCTTCAGCCGGGCGCTGGTAGTGTTCATCATCGAGCCGGCCTGGCTGTCAAGCCCGGAATGTGACGCCAGCCACGTGGAGTTTGCGCTGGCCTGCGTGCAGGAGCTTCGCAGCCGGGGCCTGCCGGTGCTGGTGCACCACGGCGAGGCGGTGGCGGTGCTGGAGGCGCTGCGCGCCGAGCACGGCGTGACCCACCTGTTCAGCCATGAGGAGACCGGCCCGGGCTGGAGTTGGGCACGCGACAAGGCGGTAGCCGCCTGGTGCCGCGCGCGCGGGATGACTTGGGCGGAGTTTGCGCAGACGGGCGTGGTGCGGCGCCTGGCCACGCGCAACGGCTGGGCCGGGCGCTGGCAGACGCAGATGCAGGCGCCCAAGCTGCCGGCGGTAACGGGGTTGAAGATGCCTGCGGGCATCGCCGTCACTGCGCCGCCGACCTTGACCGAACTCGGCCTGGCCCCGCACGGCAAGAGGCTGCAAGCCGCAGGAGAACGCGCCGCCCATGAGACGCTGGCTGCGTTCTTGAGCTCGCGTGGCAGCGACTACCGCCGCGCACTGTCCAGCCCGCTGACCGCCGAGCAGGGCTGCAGCCGGCTGAGCCCTCATCTGGCCTTTGGCACAGTATCGATGCGCACGGTGCACCAGGCCACGGAGGAGCGCATCCAGGCCGCCTCCCACAGCGGGGACGCGCAGGAGCGCGCCTTTGCCCACGCGCTGCGCGGCTTTGCTGGAAGGCTGCGCTGGCACTGCCACTTCATGCAGAAGCTGGAGGACGAGCCGGCCATCGAGTTCCGCAACTTCGCGCGCTCGGCCGACGGGCTGCGGCCCGGCGACGGTTCGGCCCTGAGCACCCAGGACGAAGAGCGGCTGGCGGCCTGGTGCGAAGGGCGCACCGGCTTCCCCATGGTGGACGCCTGCATGCGCAGCCTGCGTGCCACCGGGTGGCTGAACTTCCGCATGCGGGCCATGCTGGTGAGCTTCGCCGCTTACCACCTGTGGCTGCACTGGCGTGCCCCGGGGCTGTTTCTGGCAAGGCAGTTCCTGGACTTCGAGCCCGGCATCCACTGGAGCCAGATGCAGATGCAGTCGGGCACCACCGGCATCAACACGCTGCGCATCTATTCACCCACCAAGCAGATGCGCGACCACGACCCACAAGGCGTGTTCATTCGGCGCTGGGTGCCGGAGTGGGGCAGCGACGCCTACCCTGCCCCCATCGTGGACGAGCGCAGCGCCCTGCTCGCCGCCAAGGAGCGGATGTACGGCCTGCGGGGCCAGCCCGACGCCCGCGCCGAGGCGGACCAGATCCAGCAGCGCCACGGTTCGCGCCTGAGCGGGTTGCCGCCGTCGGGCAGGCGAGTGACCCCGGGGCCGTCGGGCGCACCACGAGCCGCCAACGCCAGAAGCAAGGCGCAGCAAGGCGCCTCGACGCGCACTGCGCACGGTAGTGCGAGCCCTCCCCCCATGTCGCAGAGCCTGCAGCGCGACCTTTTCGAATGAGCCACAGCATGAGCGGCTTCAAGGGCAACAAGGCCCACCTCCCCAGCAAGCCCTGCGCCACCTGTGGGCGGGCGATGACCTGGCGCAAGGCCTGGGCCAAGAACTGGAGCGAGGTTCGACATTGCTCCGACGCCTGCCGCAAGCGGCGGGCGGCTTCTGCTGGCCCGAAGTCTTCATGAGCAGGGTCTGGACGCCGGCCCTGCAAGGCCCTGACGTGACGAACCGGGACACGCCATGACCCCCATCCGCCATCTCGTCCTCGTCCTGGGCGACCAGCTCAACCGCGACGCCAGCGCCTGGGACGGCTTCGACCCCGCCCAGGACCGGGCCTGGATGTGCGAGGCGCGCGTGGAAGCCACGCACGTGCCTTCCAGCCGGCAGCGCACGACGCTCTTCCTGTCGGCCATGCGGCACTTTGCGGCTGATCTGAAGGCCGAGGGCGTGCCGCTGACTTATGTGGAACAGCACCCCGGCGGGCTGGACGATGCATTGGCCACCACGCTGCGCGCGCATGCCGTGCAGCGCATCGTCCTCACCGAGCCAGGCGAGTGGCGGGTACGCGAGCTGCTGGCGCGCACAGCCCGCGAGGCCGGTGTGGACATCGAGTTCCGCGAAGACCGGCACTTCCTGTGCACGCGCCGCGAGTTCGAAGCCCACGCCAAAGGCCGCAAGCAGCTGCGCATGGAGTACTTTTACCGTGAGATGCGCCAGCGCCACGGGGTGCTGATGGACGGTGAGGAACCGGTAGGCGGGCAGTGGAATTTCGATGCCGACAACCGCGAGAGCTTCGGCCGGGAGGGCCCGGGGCTGGTGCCGCCGCCGCTGCGCTTCGAGCCCGACACCCTCACCACAGACGTGATGGCACTGGTGAATGCTCAGCAGCCTCCCGCACCGGGCCGGCTGGCGCAATTCGGCTGGCCCGTGACACGCGAACAGGCCCTGGCCGCCCTGGACGACTTCATCCAGCACCGCCTGGCCGACTTCGGCCGCTGGCAGGACGCGATGTGGGGCGGCCAGCCCTGGCTGTACCACGCGATGATTTCCTCGTCGCTGAACCTGAAGCTGCTGAATCCGCGCGAGGTGATCGCCGCAGCGGAAGCCGCTTGGCGCGCCGGGCGGGTGCCGCTGGCCTCGGCCGAGGGCTTCATCCGCCAGATCCTGGGTTGGCGCGAGTACGTGCGCGGCGTGTACTGGCTGCGCATGCCCGGCTATCTGGAACTCAATGCGCTGGACGCCCACGAGCGGCTGCCCGCCTTCTACTGGAGCGGCCGCACCGACATGCGCTGCCTGGCCGACGCCATCGGCCAGACCCTGGAGCACGGCTACGCGCACCACATCCAGCGCCTGATGGTGACCGGCCTGTACGCGCTGCTGCTGAGTGTGGCACCGCGCGAAGTGCATGCCTGGTATCTGAGCGTCTACGTGGAC
>CAYSOD010000285.1:0-5574 GCA_964432385.1 uncultured Rubrivivax sp. | reverse complement strand
GGCCAGCGATTTCGGGCGGACGCTGGCATCCAACGGCGATGGCTCGGACCACGGGTGGGGCAGCCACCACTTCGTGGGGGGTGGCGCGGTCAGAGGGGGCCGCTTTTATGGGACGGCACCCGAGGTGTCCGTCACCTCAAGCGACCAGGTCGGGCAGGGACGCCTGCTGCCCAGCACCTCGATCGAGCAGTTTGCAGTGCCCATGGCGAGTTGGTTCGGCGTGGCCGCGTCCGAGATGGCCAGCGTCTTTCCCAACGCAGGCCAGTTCAAGCTCGACGCCTCCCCGTTCTTCAGTTGAAGCCACCAACGGACGATCTCGGCGCACAGAGGGCATGGTTGCCCCTGGCCTGCGGCGTGGTGGCCGCCCTGCACGTGGGCAAGCTGCCGCCGGCGCTACCCGTGCTGCGAGATGCACTGGGCGTGAGCCTGGTGCAGGCGGGCTTCCTGCTGTCGATGGTGCAAGCCGCCGCCATGACGCTGGCCTTGGCGCTGGGCCTGGGTGTGGCGCGGATCGGCTTGCGACGGTCCCTGATCGCCGGGCTCTTGGTGCTGGCGGCGTCCAGCGTGGCGGGAAGCTTCGCGCACAACGCGGGCGGGTTGCTGCTGGGCCGGGCGGCTGAGGGCGTGGGTTTCCTGCTGGTGTCACTCGCCGCTCCGGCCCTGATCCGCGCCCTAGTCCCACCTCAGCAGCTGAGCCTGCGCATGGGGCTGTGGGGCACCTACATGCCCTTGGGCACGGCCTTGGCCCTGCTGGTCGGGCCGGTGGTGATGACGGGTGCAGGCTGGCGCGGCTGGTGGCTGGGTCTGGGCCTGCTGGCCGCCGCGATGGCCCTGTGGGCCTGGCAGGCACTGGGCTGGCAAACCCCAGGGCCCGACCCAGCCCCGACCATCGCAGCGCCGCCCGCAGCCTGGACGGCCGTGCTGCGCGACACCTTGACGCAGCGCGGCCCCTGGCTGGTGGCGCTGGCCTTCGGCGCTTATTCTTCCCAGTGGATCACGGTGATCGGATTCCTGCCCACCATCTACGCCGACGCCGGGGTGGCGCAGGGTATGGCCGGACTGCTCACCGCGCTGGCCGCGGCGGTCAACATCAGCGGCAACGTGTGGGCCGGCCATCTGCTGCACCGCGGTCGCCCGCCCGTGCATTTGCTGCTCATCGGCTTCACCACCATGGGGTTGGCCGCATTCACCGCGTTCGGCCTGCCAGACACGGTGCCCGCTGCGGGCCGCTACGCTGCTGTACTGAGCTTTTCGGCCGTGGGCGGCCTGATTCCTGGCACGCTTTTCGCCCTGGCGGTGCGGGTGGCGCCCCACGACAAGGCCGTGCCCGCCGTCGTGGGGTGGACGCTGCAGTGCTCGGCCTTCGGCCAGTTCGTTGGCCCGCCCGCGGCCGCCTGGTGGACCTCCCACCACGGCGGCTGGTCGCAGACCTGGGTCACCACCGCGGGCTCGGCGGCTTTGGGGGTGGTGCTGGTGCTGGCGCTGCGCCGCACCCTGCAGCACCCCACGCCTCGCGAACGCCCTCAGTAAGTCGCCTCCAGCTGAGACGAAGCCGAGGTCTCGGCCCGCACCGCCGCCACGCACTCGTGCAGGTCGGCCAGATACTCCTCCAGCGAGGGCTCGTGCAAGAGGGACATCATGCGGTGGATGGCCTTGGGGCGCTGCACCAGGCCCGGCAGCCAGCCCTTGGCTGCCAGCCGTTCGGCCACGGCAAAGATGTCGAAGGCCTGAGCCCCGTAGGCGACGATGGACAGGTGCGGGCGCCCCAGCACCTGGAGCCCGTCAATCGCCCCAACGCCGTCCTTGTAGCGGTCGATGAACGCCATGAGTTCACGCGCCACGCGTTCGTAGCCCTCCACGCCCAGGAACTGCATCGTGGCCCAGGCCGCGGCCACCCCGCCGGCCGGCCGGGTGCCCACGATGGTGGGCGTGGTGAAGCGGCCGTTCGGCCAGGCGTTGAAGTCGAACGCATGCAGACGCGCCTTGTCCGGATCCCGGTAGAAAACGGTGGAGGCCGGCTTGGGACAGAAGCCGAACTTGTGCAGGTCGGCCGAGATCGATGACACGCCCGGGACGCTGAAGTCGAAGTCGGGGATATCGCGGCCGATGCGGCGCGCAAACGGCGCCAGGTAGCCGCCCACGCAGGCATCCACGTGCAACCACAGGCCGCGGCGCTGCGCCAGGGCACCGAGGTCAGCGATGGGGTCGATCACGCCGTACGGGAAGCACGGCGCGGAACCCACCAGCATCATGGTGTTTTCGTCGATCAAGGCCTCCATGGCCTGGAGGTCGGCGCGAAAGTCCGGCCCCACGGGGGCGCGGCGAATCTCCAGGTCCATGAGACGTGCGCCCTTGTCAAAAGCCGGGTGCAGCGACTCCGGCGCCACGATGTTCCCGCGCAAGCCGGGGTTGCCGCGCTGCTCACGCGTCCAGTCCCGGCAGGTCTGCACGGCCTGGATGATGCTCTCGGTGCCGCCCGTGGTCATGAAGCCACGCGCCGACTCAGGCGCCTGGAACAACTCCAGTGCCATGTCCACGACCTCCTCCTCCATGCGGCGCACGCTGTGGAAGGCCCGCTTGGCCCCCAGGGCGTTCTCGGAGAAGTACTCGAAGAAGGCCTCGCGGCCCACCTCGTGGGCCTCGTCGTCCCCCTTGAAGACGAACAGCGGCGCGCGCCCATGCGCCCAGTCGATGTCGCCAGCCTTGAAGCCGCGCAGCTGTGCCAGGACATCCTTGCGCGCCCGGCCTTGCGCCGCCATCTTGGTCCGCATGCAAGCACCCGCCTTTCATATGAAACCCCAGGAGCGGGGCGTTGACAAAAGAATAGGCGGCTGAGTAGTATTCGTCAATGCCTTCTGCTCATTCGGTTTTGCCGAACAGACGACGATCCAGCATCCTCAGCGGGCTGGACGCGCTGGAGTGCCTGGCCGCGAGCGACCGGCCGCTGTCGCTGGGCGAGGTGGCCGCGCAGCTGGAGATGGCCAAGTCCAGCGTGCACGAGCTCCTGATCACCCTGACCCAGCGCGGTTATGTGCAGCGTCGCAGCGACCTGACCTACGCCGTGGGCGCCAAGGCCTGGGAGGTGGGCTGCCGAGCGGGCTTTGTCGAGATCGGGCGCGTGGCTGAGCCTTACCTGGCCGACCTGGTGCGCGAGGTGCAGGAAGGCGCGTCGCTGGCGGTGCTGGACGGCGCGCACACTGTGTGCATTCAGATCGCCGAGTCGCCGCAGGTGGTGCGGGTGCATTCGGGTGTGGGGGAGCGCAACCCGGCGCACTGCGTGTCCAACGGCCTGGCTATGCTCGCCACCTTGCCCGACGCGGAAATCGAGCCACTGTTCCCGGCGGAACTGCCCACCCTGACGAGGAAGAGCCTGTCCACCAGAGCGCAGTTGCTGGCCGAGCTGAAGCGCGTGCGCGAACGCGGCTACGCCGTGAGCAAGGGTGCGTGGCACCTGGACGTGGCGGGCGTGGCTGCGGCCATCCGCGGGGCCGATGGCCGGGCCGTGGCCGCCGTGTCGGTGGCCCTGCCCCAGCCGCGCCTGACAGCCGCGCGGCAGGCCCAGTTGGCTGGCGCCCTGGTGCGTACCACGCAGGCCATCGCACGGCAACTCCACGGCGGCGCTGGGTCGGCACTCCCAACCTTGCCACCCCAGAGGGCGGCGCGCCGCGCTCGCGCCAGTTCCACCCCCAAGCCCGCGGGGGGCCAGACCCGCCGCTCCCGCACCGGTGGCGCCCGCACACCGCAAACGCGCTGACCGACGGGTCGGCGCGCCCCTTCACAACCGACCTGCAACGAGGAGAAGACCATGAGCTTGAACAAGACCTTCACGCGGCGCGAGATCGCCATGCTGGCCGCCAACGTCGGCGTGGCCACGGTGGCGGCGTCAGCGCTGTCTTGGGCTGGACCCGCACGGGCACAGGAGGCACGGGCGATGCTCGGCCACTTCCCTTCAGCCAACCAGCAGAACTTCTCCAAGGCCACGGGCTCCATGCAAAAGGCGCTGGGCGCCAACGTCAAGATCGACTTCATCAGCGTGTCGGCCGGCCCACAGATCCTTACCGCCATGGCGGCCAACAACATGGACGCCTGCAACATGGGCTCCAGCCCGATGATCGTGGGCTTTGCCCAGGGGCTGCCCGTGTCCATGGTCTACATGCACAAGGTGGTCAAGGACAGCGAGTGCCTGGTGGTGCGCAATGACGCCGGCATCAAGGAGCTGAAAGATCTCAAGGGCAAGAAAATCGGCTGCCCCTTCAACACCTCGGCCCATTTCGGCATCCTGTCGGCGATGAAGCTCGTGGGGCTGGGTGCGGCCGACGTGACGCTGGTGAACCTAAGGCCCGACGCCATCCCGGCGGCCTGGCAGCGCAAGGAGATCGACGGGGCCTACATCTGGCATCCCGTGCTGTTGAGTCTGGAAAAGGAAAACGGCACCACGATCTTCAAGACCGGCGACCTGATGGCCCGCGGTGCGCTTGTATTCGACGGCCTGGTCGCGCGCGACGCCTTCAAGAAGCAGCACCCGGACCTCCTGTTGGCCTACCTCAAGGAGATCGACCGCATCAACACCATCTACCGCAGCAAGCCCGACGAGGTGGTGGATGTGATGGCACCCTTCCTTCAAGTATCCAAGGAGGTGGTGAACCTGGTGGTACGCACCACGCACACCATCACCCCCAGGGAGATGCTGACCGACGCCTGGATGGGCGCGCCGGGGGCACGTGACTCCGGCATCCTGCGGGCCATCCGCGACCAGGCTGAATTCCTGCGTGCCACGGACCAACTCAAGAGCGTACCCAGCGACTTCTCGAAATTTGTCGACAGCTCCTTCGTGGCGCGGATGGTCTGACGCCCGGCTCGGCCGCTTTCGCCAGGATGAGCCCGCACACGTCGATGGACGACCCACCCGCGCTGCAGCTGGTGGCGCTGGACGCCCCTGGACGCCGCGCTGGCGCACTGCTGGCCATTGACCAGCTGGGCAAGACCTTCGGCAGCGGCGCAGGGCAAGTCCAGGCCTTGTCGCCGACCGACCTGTACGTGCAGGAGGGCGACTTCCTGTGCGTGGTGGGGCCTTCGGGCTGTGGCAAGACCACCTTGCTGAACCTGGTGGCCGGCTTCGAGCGCCCCTCCACCGGCCAGGTGCGCCTGCGCGGCCAGCCCATCACCGGGCCAGGTGCGGAGCGCGGCGTGGTCTTTCAGCAGGGTGCGCTCTTCAACTGGATGACAGTGCTGGAGAACGTGGCCTTTGGTCCACGCGCCGGCGGCGTGAGCCCTCAAGCCGCGCGGCAGCGCGCCCGACAACTGCTGCAGCTGGTGGGCCTGGAGGCTTTTGCCGACAAGTTCCCCTACCAGCTCTCAGGCGGCATGCAACAGCGCGTGGGCATTGCGCGCGCGCTGGCCAACGAGCCCGGTATCCTGCTGATGGATGAGCCTTTCGCAGCCCTGGACCAGCAGACGCGCGAATTGCTGCAGGAAGAGATCCGCGGCATCTGGCGGCGCGAGCGCAAGACCGTGCTGTGGATCACGCACTCCATCGACGAGGCGCTGTTCCTGGCCACCCATATCGCGGTGATG
>CAYSOD010000284.1:0-5585 GCA_964432385.1 uncultured Rubrivivax sp. | reverse complement strand
TTCTTGATGGCGGGCTGCGTGCCAGCCTCCACTTGGGCCTGCATGTCCTTGAGCTTCTTCAGGGACCCCTTGACCGTCTTGAAGTTGGTCAGCATGCCGCCCAACCAGCGCTGGTCAACGTAGGGCATGCCGCAGCGCTGCGCTTCGGCGGCCACCACTTCGCGGGCTTGGCGCTTGGTACCCACCAGCATGATGGTGCCCCGACGCGCGGCCAGTTGGCGAATGAACTTCATGCCGTCCTGGAAAAGCGGCTGTGTCTTTTCCAGGTTGATGATGTGGATCTTGTTTCGATGCCCGTAGATGAACGGGGCCATCTTGGGGTTCCAGAAACGGGTCTGGTGTCCGAAATGGACGCCCGCCTCAAGCATGTCGCGCATGGATACTGTCATGATCACTCCGAAGGTTGGGTCTTGAACCGAGCTTGCATCGACGCATCAGCCCCACGGCCTGAGCCTGGTGGGTTGGCACGCACAACACCTTCTGGCGCCGCGGTCCGCGATTGGTCTGGCTTGTGTGAGACATCATCCGGGATTGAAGGTTTTCGCATGGAAAGCCTCGTCAGCCCTGTCGATCCCCAAAAGACAAACCTGCGGAGTTTAGCATTCCATCCCAGTCAAGCCCCAGCGGACTCACTTCCGGGCCTCACGACGTCCTGGCCGTCAGCCGATCATGGCCCTTGCATGACACACGAGGCAGCCGGGCGATAGAAGCGCAGATGCTGCAGCGTCGGCCACAGGGTGCGCTGATGGCCTGGGCAGGCCAGCGGGTTGCGCGCTGGGTTCTCGCCATGGCGCCACACGCCCAGCGGGTCTGGGTGGCTGCGGGGCCGGGAGGCAATGGAGGAGATGGGCTGCATGCGGCCGCCCGTTTGGCCCGCATGGGCCGACAAGTCGTGATCACGATACACCCGGGCTTGCATGCCGTGCGGTCTGCCGAGGTCCAGGTCGCTCTGGGCCAGGCTCTTCAGGCGGGTTGCACCGTGATGAGCGAGCCTACCGCCGATTTTGAAGCGCCAGCCTCAGACTTGGTGCTCGACGCCCTGCTGGGCTTGGGAGCCAACCGGCCGCTTAGCCCGGCCATCGCCACCGCCGTGGAGATGATCGCCGCGCATCCTGCTCCTTGCCTGTCCATTGACATCCCCACTGGGCTGAACGCAGACACGGGCCAAGCCCTGAGTGGAAGTCTGGTCAGGGCCCACGCCACCCTGGCGCTGATCACACTGAAGCCCGGCCTGTTCATGGGCCAGGGCCGGGACTCCGCAGGCCGTATCTGGCTCGACACGCTGGAATCCCTACCGCAAGAAGTCAGCCACCCGCCCTTGGCTTGGACCACCTGGGTGCCCTCAGGACCAGCCGGCAGAACACGACGCCCCCACGCCAGCCACAAGGGCCAGTTTGGTGACGTGGTGCTGTTGGGGGGCGCTCCTGGCATGGCCGGCGCGCTGCGCCTGTCGGCCCATGCCGCGCTGGCCGCAGGTGCAGGCCGGGTGGTCGCGGTGCCACTGGACCCGGGAACCCCGCTGTCCGACGCCGCCCGTCCGGAATGCATGTGGAGGCTTCCCCAGAGCCTGGACACGGCCACCCTGGAGCGATCCACGGTGGTCTGCGGGTGCGGCGGCGGAACGGCAGTGGACGAGTGGATGAACCTGCTGATGACCCACGCCTGGCGCTTGGTGCTAGACGCCGATGCCTTGAACGCCCTGGCCAGAAACCCCGCCCTTGTCAGGGTCCTGCAGGCCAGAGCTGAACGGGGCCGGGGCACCGTGCTGACCCCACACCCCCTGGAAGCAGCGAGATTGCTGGGCACGGGCACACCGGACGTCCAAGCCGACCGCCTGTTGGCCGCTCAGCGCCTGTCCTCTCGCTACGCTGCCACCGTGCTCTTGAAGGGTTCGGGCACCGTGATATCGACGCCCGGTCGGCTACCCGAGGTCAACCTGACCGGCAACGCAGCGCTGTCCACCGGAGGCACGGGAGACGTGCTGGCAGGCTGGATCGGCGGGCTCTGGGCCAGCAGCGGGTCCGAACCGACCTCGGAGTCCGATACGGCTCATGTCGTGGCCTGCGCCAGTGCTTTCGTCCACGGCCAGGCGGCCGACCGCCGCGGTTCACACCAGGCACTGAGAGCCCTCGACCTGGTGGAGTACATGCGGCAGTGGACGTCCTGAGCCCGCTTGAAGGCGCCCTGCCGTCAACCGCAGCAGCGCGTTGAGATCAGCGGCGCTTCTTCTTGCTCGCAGCCGTCGAGAGGTAAGTCTTGGCCGGCCCTTTGGCTCGGCCTGCCGCCTTGCGCGACGCTGGTCCCGTGCTGCGGGCCCGCTTGGCCTGGGCCTTGACAACGCGGTCCTGGTCCAGGGTCTGGGTGAGCAGGTCAACTGACGACAGGGGCTCTCGGGGCTCGGGGGCTGCGGTGCGCACTCGAGCCGCTGACCAGGCGGCGCCGGGCTCCTTGACCATGCGAAAGTCGATACGCCGACCGTCCAGATCCACCCGGCTGACCTGCACCCGTACCCGCGTGCCCACGCCATAGCGCATGCCGCTTCGGTCACCGCGTAGCTCCTGCCTGACTTCATCGAAGCGGAAGTATTCGCCACCCAATTCGGTCACATGCACCAGGCCCTCCACGTGGAGTTCGTCCAGGGTGACGAAGAGCCCGAAACCCACCACCGAGGTGACGGTGCCAGGAAACTCCTCTCCTAAACGATCCCGCATGAACCGGCACTTCAGCCATGCCTCCACGTCGCGTGAGGCCTCGTCGGCGCGGCGTTCACTGGCGCTGGTGTGCAAGCCAGCCGCCTGCCAGGCCAGGGACTGCCTGTCCTGCACCCGCGCCTGCTGCGGAGTCGCCTTGGTCGGGGAACCTCTGCGCGGCTGCGGTGGCATGCGCAAGGCCGACGGCGTAAATCGGTAGACCTTCTTGGCCAGCAAGGCCTTGATCACGCGGTGAACCAGCAGGTCCGGGTAACGACGGATCGGGCTCGTGAAGTGAGTGTAGGCATCGAACGCCAGACCGAAGTGCCCGCTGTTGATGGGTGTGTAGACCGCCTGCTGCATGGAGCGCAGCAGCATCTGGTGGATCTGGGCCGCATCAGGCCTGTCGCGCGTGGCCTCGGCCACCGACTGCATCTCGGCAGGGCGGGGCTCGTCGCTGACCGATAACCCGATCCCCAGCGCGCGCAGGTAGTTCTGCAAGGTCACACGCTTCTCGGGTGTGGGGCCTTCATGAACGCGGTACAGCGACGCGTGTTCGCCCTGCTCGATGAAGTGCGCTGCACAGACATTGGCCGCCAGCATGGCCTCCTCGATCAGGCGGTGGGCCTCGGTTCTGATTCGGGGAACGATCCGATCGATGCGGCCTGATTCGTCGCACACGATCTGCGTCTCGGTGGTGTCAAAGTCCACAGCGCCGCGTCGTGCGCGCTGCTTGAGCAGCGCGCGGTAGACCTCGTGAAGATGGATCAGGTGCTGCGCCAGCGGCCCGCGCCGCGTGGCCTCCGGGCCGCGGGTGTTGCCCAGGATGGCCGCCACCTCGTTGTAAGTGAACCGCGCGTGGGACCTCATCACCGCGGGGTAGAACTGGTAGGCCTGAACCTCACCCTCATCGTCCACGACCATGTCGCACACCATGGACAGGCGGTCCTCCTCCGGGTTCAAGGAGCACAACCCGTTGGACAACCTCTCGGGCAGCATCGGGATCACGCGGCGCGGGAAGTACACCGAGGTGGCGCGCTCGTAGGCTTCGCCATCCAGCGCGGTGCCCGGCCGCACATAGTGGCTCACGTCGGCGATCGCCACGATGAGACGCCATCGCGCGGCGGAGGCCTTGCCCTTGCCACGCGGCAGGGGCTCGCAGTACACGGCATCGTCGAAGTCCCGAGCGTCCTCGCCATCGATGGTGACCAGGGGAACGTCGGTCAGGTCCACGCGCTGCTTGCGGTCGGCAACGCGGATCTTCGACGGCAGGGACTCGGCCTCCAGCACCACGGCGGCGGGAAACTCGTGCGGCACGCCGTACTTGCGCACGGCGATCTCGATTTCCATGCCGGGATCGTCGATTTCGCCCAGCACCTCCACCACCCGCCCCACTGGCCGGGCGTGCATGGATGGCGCCTCGGTCAGTTCCACCGACACCACCTGCCCCGCCTGGGCGCTGCCCACGCCCGCCTTGGGAATCAGGATGTCCTGACCAAAGCGCCGATCCTCAGGCGCGACGATCCAACCGCCGCCCTCCAGCAGCAAACGCCCGATCAGGGGCACCTTGGGCCTGGAGAGGATGTCCAAAACACGCCCTTCGGGCCGACCCTTGCGGTCCTGGCGGACGATGCGCACACTGACCTCGTCGCCGTGCAACACCCCGCGCATTTCGGCGGGGGGCAGAAATATGGAGCCCTCGCCATCCTCACGGACCAGAAAGCCGTGTCCATCGCGGTGGCCTTCGACCCGACCCTTGACGTCGCCCAGCAGATCGCCCGCAGGCGTTGGCGAGCCGTCAGGGCTCATGCGCACGTTGATTTTCGAATTCTTGATGATAGACTCTTGGTTTTCCTGAAAGCCCAGGTGGCGGAATTGGTAGACGCACTAGTTTCAGGTACTAGCGGGTAACTCCGTGGAGGTTCGAGTCCTCTCCTGGGCACCATACACGACAAGTCGCAAAGACTTGATGAACAAGCCGGTCAGAGACCGGCTTTTTTCTGGGCCGACGCTTTGCTTTGCCCCACGGCGCCCCGCTTGAACGGACTTCAAACGATGTAGCGCTTGGCCAGCGCATCGGGGCGCAAGCCGTCGTACTCCTCAAAGGGCTGGTGGATCCACGGGCTGGTCGGCAAGGTCTCCACGAAATACTCGGGGACATAGGTTGACACACCCTTGACCCAGATCACCGCAGTGCGCAACTCCGAGATGGCGGGCATCCCTCGCAGACGATCCACCACCGCGCGCAAGGTGACGCCGGAATCAGCCAAGTCATCCACCAGCAGCACACGGCCGGCCAACTCGCCCTTGGGCAGGGTGATGTATTTGGCCATGTCCAAACGCCCCTGGATCGTGCCCGCCTCAGCCCTGTAGGAGCTGGTGGACATGATGGCCAGGGGCTTGTCGAAGATTCGGGACAGCACGTCCCCAGGCCGCATGCCGCCGCGCGCCAGGCAAAGGATCTGATCGAATTCCCACCCCGAGTTGGCCACCTTCAGGGCCAACCGCTCGATGAGCCGGTGGTACTCGTCCCAAGACACGTACAGGTGCTTGCCGTCATCGGTGAGCATGGGTTCTCCTCGTCAATGCTGGAAAGGGTGCCGAAGCACGATGGTGTGGTCGCGGTCGGGGCCGGTGGAGACCATGGCGATGGGCACGCCGATCATCTCCTGGACACGCGCCAGGTAATGGCGGGCCTTGGCTGGAAGCTGGTCCCATCGGGTCATGCCGGCGGACGACTCGGCCCAGCCTTCAAAGGACTCGTAGACGGGCTCACAGCGGGCGATGTCGTCAGCGTCCAGCGGCAGGAGGTCCACCGCACGTCCGTCAAGTCCGCAACTGGTGCACACCTTGACCTCCCGCAAACCACCCAAGACGCCGAGCTCGGTGATGCAC
>CAYSOD010000283.1:0-5611 GCA_964432385.1 uncultured Rubrivivax sp. | reverse complement strand
TCAGCGCGGCGAACAGGCCGCAGGGTCCGAAGCCGATGACGACCGGGCGCGGACGCTCCGACGCGCGGAAGTCTGCCGGGGCCTGGGCCGCCAGTCGGTAGCGCGTGTCGGGGCTGGGCCGGACATGGGGTTCAGCGCGCAACCGTGCCAGCACTGCGGCCTCGTCCTGCGCGCTGGCCAGCGTGCAGTCCAGCGTGTAGATCAGGACGATGGCCGTCTTGCGCCGTGCGTCGTATGCGCGCCGGAAGACATGCAAATCGCGCAATGTCTCATCGGCCACGCCTAGGCGCTGCAGTACGGCCGTGCGCAGTGCCGCGGGCTCGTGGTCCAGCGGCAGACGCAGTTCGGTGATTCTGATCATTGGCGGGCGTGCTGCACTCGCAGCAGTGCGGCCAAGAGGTCAACCAGTACAGCGCCCCAAAGCGTGGGTCACATGCGCTGCCGCTGCTGTCGTCGGTACTCGGGAGGCCCCCAGCCGATCGGACTGCAAGACGAGACGATGGCACCGCCCCCGCGAGCGGGCGTCAGCAACGGGCCGTCAGCCCTGGTGCGCGCGCTTGCCTGGGTTCTTCTTGCTGCGCGTGTGGGAGCCGCGCTCCTTGCTGATCTTCTGGCCCTTGCCCGCAGTCAGGGTCACGCCCGTAGGGGCCTTGGAGGGCGGTGTGGCGCGGCGGTCGGCTTCGGTGATGATCTTGTTGCCCATGGGAAGACTCCGGAACAGTTGAAATTTACGGAGGCAGGATTAGGCCACAAGCCAGGGGTAAAGACAGACACGAAGACGAAGACGCAGCGTGGGGCGGGCCACCTCCCGCCAGGTCCTCGCGCGGTTCAGCCCACGCCAAAAAGCGCGCCCATGGCGCGATGCACGGCGCTGGCATCACCCTCGCAAAGAGTGCCGAGCCGGCCGCGCACCAGACGATGGTCCAGCGTGAACAGCTTGAAGCGCACCACAGACGGCGAGGGCAGTCCGGCGGATTGGAGGTCTCGCACCGCGCAATCCAGCGGCCAAGGGGCGTTCGACGCGCTGGTGATCATGGCCATGACGGAGTGGCCGCTGGGCACCCCGAAGGCCTGTGGGTCAGAAAGGACGAGCGCAGGGCGATTCTTGGCAGCGTCGCGATCGGTGAACGGAAACGGTACCCGCACCACCTCGAAAGCTCCGAAGCTCATGCCGCACATCTCCCGATGTCACGAGCGCGTACACAACCCATCACCGGCCCATCAAAGGTCACGATACGCTTCTTCATCGGCCTGTCCGCTCCACTCCGTGAGCGTGCTCTCCAGTGAGCGCAGATAGTCCCGGTCGAGGGCCTGGGCCTTGCGTACGCGGGCACTGCCGTCGGCGGCCACTTCCCAAGCGATGAAGTCACCGGCCGCCACGCGGAGCGCCTCGCGCACTTCGCCAGGAATGGTGGTCTGGCCTTTCGAGGTGATCTTGGCGATGGCAAACATGCATTCCTTTCGGTAAGGAATGCATTCTAGGGTTCAACTGGTGGTCAGCGCTCACCCTTGCGGTAAGGCTTCATCAGCGCCTGCGGGTAGGCCGCCCGCCGCGCCATCACCACCAGCGCCACGATGGCCATGGCGTAGGGCAGCATCAGGTAGACCTGGTACGGCATCTCCACGCCCAGCACGCCACCACCGGCCTGTTGCAGGCGCAGCTGCAGCGCATCGAAGAAGGCAAACAGCAGCGCGCCCAGCAGCGCCTTGCCCGGCCGCCAGGAGGCAAACACCACCAGCGCCACGCACACCCAACCCCGGCCATTGACCATGTCGAAGAAGAAGGCGTTGAAGGCGGCCAAGGTGAGGAAGGCACCGGCCACGCCCATCAGCGCGGAACCGGCGGCAATGGCGCCGATGCGCAAGCCGGCCACGCTCAGACCCTGGCCCTCGGCGGCGGCCGGGTTCTCCCCCACCATGCGCACGGCCAGGCCCAGCGGCGTGCGGTAGAGCATCCAGGCCGTCAAGGGCACGAGGCCCAGTGCCAGTAACGTCAGCGGCGTCTGCGCCGACAGCACCGGCACCTGCAGCCACTCCATGGGCGCAAAGGGCGTCACCGTGGGCGGCTTGTCCACTTTGGGGAAGCTCACGCGGTAGGCGTAGCTCGACAGGCTGGTGGCGAGCAATGTGATGCCCAGCCCCGAGACATGCTGAGACAGCGACAGCGTCACGGTCAGCAGCCCGTGCAGCAGCCCCAGCGCGGCCCCGGCCGCCGCCGCGGCGGCCACCCCCAGCCACAACGGCGCGCCCTGGTACACCGCCAGCCAGCCGATGAAGGCACCAGCCACCATGATCCCTTCGATGCCGAGGTTCAACACCCCGGCACGCTCGCACAGCAGCACGCCCAGCGTGCCCAGGATCAGCGGCGTGGCCATGCGCAGCACAGCCACCCAGAACGGGGCGGACAGGAGGAGATCCAGGGTCTCGGTCACGGGCAAGCCCTCCGGTCGCTTTGTGACCCTGCGGGAGGGAGAGCACAGGCCTCGGGCGGCCGCGCGCTTGTGCTCAATGCCGCCTCACACGGTACTGCGTCAGCATGGTGGCCACCAGCATGGAGATCAGCGACACGGCCACGATGACGTCGGCGATGTAGGTGGGCACGTTCACGGCCCGGCTCATGCTGTCGGCGCCCACCAGCACCCCGGCCACGAAGACGGCCGCGGCCACCACGCCCAGCGGATTGAGCATCGCCAACATGGCGATGACGATGCCGCTGTAGCCGTAGCCCGGGCTCATGTCGAGCGTGACGTAGCCGGTGCGCCCGGCCACCTCGATGGCCCCTGCCAACCCAGCCAGCGCGCCCGAGAGCAGCGCCACCTTCACTGTCACCCAGCCCACCGGCATGCCGGCAAAGCCCGCGGCGGTGGGGTTGGCGCCCACGGCGCGGATCTCGAAACCGGTGGTGGTGCGCTGAAGCAGCACCCACAGCGCCACGGCCAGACCCAGCGCCACCAGCAGCCCGGTGTGCACGCGGCTGCGCTCCACCAGCTTGTCCAACTGCAGCGTGTCCTGCAGCGCCACGCTCTGCGGCCAGCCCATGGCTGTGGGGTCCTTCATGGCGCCGTCCAACAAGGCCGACACCCCCAGCAGCACGATGAAGTTCATCAGCAAGGTGGTCACCACTTCGTCCACACCCAGACGCGACTTCAGCAGGGCCGGGCCCAGCAACAGCAGTGCACCGGTAGCCATGGCAGCAGCCAGCATCAGGGGGAACAGCAGCCAGGGAGGCGCCTCGAAGCCGCTGCCGCCATGCAAGCCGCCCACGGCCACGGCCGCCAGCGCGCCGGCGTAGAGCTGGCCCTCGGCGCCGATGTTGTACAGGCGGGCTCTGAAGGCCACGGCGGCCGCCATGCCGGTGAGGATGAGCGGCGTGGCGCGGGTGAGCGTCTCGGTCACCGCCAAACGCGAGCCGAAGGCGCCTTCCAGCAACAGCGCATAGGCCCGCCCCACCGGCGCGCCGGCCCAGGCCACCAGCAGCGAACTCACCAGCAAGGTGAACCCCACCGCCAGGAAGGGCGCGGCCAGCAGCCACGCTGGCGAGACCTGGGAGCGCCGCTCAAGCCGCATGGGCTTGCCCCCCCGCCATGGCCAGGCCGATGCGTGCCAGCGTCCAGCGTTCGGTAGGTTCCGCAGGCGTCAGGCGGCCGTGGTGAATGACGGCGATGCGGTCGGCCAGCGTCAGGATCTCGTCCAGATCCTCGCTGATGAGCAGCACGGCCGCACCCGCGGCGCAGGCGTCCAGCAGCTGCTGGTGCACATAGGCCACAGCCCGAACATCCAGTCCCCAGGTGGGCTGGTTGGCCAGCACCAAAGCGGGCGTCGCGGCGCCCAGCGCGCGGCCGAGGATGAGTTTTTGCATGTTGCCGCCGGACAACTGGCGGGTGACGGTATCCAGGCCGCCGGCCTCGGTGCCACGCACGTCGAAGCGCGTGACCAGACCTTGCGCGTGCTCACGGGCCGCGGTGCGGCGCACGAACCCGGCGCGGGCGAAGGCCGGCTCGGTGTAGCGCTCCAGGATGGCGTTTTCCCACAGCGACAGATCGCCCACCACGCCCACGGCGTGCCGGTCTTCCGGAATGCGCGCCACGCCCGCCTGCACCACGGCGCGCGGGCCGCGCGGCAGCGGTGCGCCCTGCAGCAGCACCCGCCCCGCGTCCAGGCCGCGCCGCCCACAAAGCACCTCGGCCAGCGCGGCCTGTCCGTTGCCGGCCACGCCGGCGATGGCCAGCACCTCGCCGCGGCGCACGCCCACGTTCACCCGGTCCAACAACGGCCAGGCGCCGTCGCCCCGGACGGTGGCGTCGCGCAGTTCGCACACCAGGTCAGTCGAGCCCCCATCGGTCGGCCTGTGCCCGGTCCCGGCCTCCGAAAGGTGCGCAGCTGAATTTGGCAGCCGCTCGACGTTCTCTTGTGAGCGCCCACTCTCAACATTGACCTGGCCTGCGTTCGGTCTGGCCCGCACTGGCTTGACTACCCGCTGCCCCACCATGGCCTCGGCCAGTTGTGCAGGCGTCGCGCCCGCCGAGGGCATCTGCGCCACCAGGCGGCCAGCGCGCAGCACGGCCACACGGTGCGACACACGCAGCACCTCGTCGAGCTTGTGGCTGATGAAGATGACGCTCAGACCTTGCGCCACCATCTGCGCCAGGGTGGCAAAGAGCGACTCGCTCTCCTGCGGCGTCAGCACCGCCGTGGGCTCGTCCAGGATCAGGATGCGCGCACCACGGTAGAGCGCCTTCAGGATCTCCACCCGCTGGCGCTCGCCCACGGAGAGTTCGCCGATGCGGGCATCCGGGTCCACGTCGAGCCCGAAGTCGGCCGCCGCTTTCAGCAAACGAGCGCGGGCCTCGCCGCGGCGTGACACCGGGCGCCAAAGCGGCTCGGTGCCCAGCATCACGTTGTCCAGCACGCTCAGGTTGTCAGCCAGCGTGAAGTGCTGGTGCACCATGCCGATGCCCGCAGCCAGCGCCGCCTTGGGCTGGCCGGCCGGCAAGGGCTGACCGAAGACCTCGATGGTTCCCGCGTCGGCAACGTAGTGCCCGAACAGGATGGACACCAGCGTGCTCTTGCCCGCGCCGTTCTCCCCCAGCAGAGCCAGCACCTCGCCTGGGGCCAGGGTCAAGGAGATGTCGTCATTGGCCACCAGCGCCCCGAAGCGCTTGGTGATGCCGCTCAGCCGCAGCACGGGCGCCTGGCGATCCGGCTGGGCGCCCTGTTCAGGCGCTGAAGGCTTTTGCACAGCTGGTCAGGCGCCCAGGGCGCCCGCCAAAGCCCCGAAGTCCTCGGCCACCAGGTCGAATTCGCCGGGCGTCCAGGGCTCCATCGCACCGCCCAGCCCTCGCTCCAACGGGCGCGGCACATAGGCGGTCTTGAGACCGCAGGCCGCAGCGGCCCGCAGGTCGCTGGGGTGGGCCGCCACCATCAGCACCTGCTCTGGCGGCAGGTCCAGCAGGCGTGCCGCCCCGAGATAGACCTCAGGGTCGGGCTTGTAGTGGCCGAAGACCTCGGCGCTCAGCACGAGGTCCCACGGCAATCCCGCGTGCTTCGCCATGTTGGTCAGCAGCGCGACATTGCCGTTGGACAACGGACTTATGATGAATTTCCTTTTTAG
>CAYSOD010000282.1:0-5615 GCA_964432385.1 uncultured Rubrivivax sp. | reverse complement strand
AAGGCACTTCTCCCACCTGCGCTCAGCCGGCGGGTACGCCTGAGCTCCTGGGTGAGCCAGCGCCGCGCGCACCGGGATGCCACAGCGCAGATGTCTGCGCGGCTGTTCGAAGCGCTGGAGATCCGGGACTTC
The DNA here is from genome assembly GCA_964432385.1 of uncultured Rubrivivax sp. Lineage (GTDB taxonomy): Bacteria > Pseudomonadota > Gammaproteobacteria > Burkholderiales > Burkholderiaceae_C > Rubrivivax. The sequence goes on along the minus strand of CAYSOD010000282.1, from coordinate 5,483 downwards.
GACCTGGCCGAGCAACTGCTGCGCTCGGTCCGACTCGACCCGCTGGCTAGAGCCGCCTTAAGAAACGCCGCCACAAACTACGGCCAGCCGCTGGGCGGCTCAGGCGAGGCCAAGGTCCGCAAACGGGCTGCCGCAGGAGCTGCAGGCGCTGCGGGTGAGGTTTCGGCCAAGGAATCTGCTGACGTCACCAGTCCAGACTCCAAGACGGGTTCGGACAAAAGCTCAGACAAAAACTCGAACAACGGTTCGACTCCAAGCTCACCTCGCCAGTGGAAGCCGATGAGCAAGGAGTGCCTGGCGCTCGTGAAGTCCGCTTTCCCGCGGCGCCAGATTACTAGGCACTGGCTGCTTGACGGCTCTGAGATCGCTGCAGCGCTGCGCAGCGGCACCCTGCCCTGCTCGGCACTCAGTGGCCTTGAGCGCTCACTGCTGGATGAGACTTGGAGCCAGCCCGAAAAAGCTGCCCTGGTCATGGCCGGGGTGCACGAGGTCTTCTCTGACAAGTCACCGGCGTGGACACAGCTGCCCCTGGAGGTCATCTGGGAGCTGCGCGAAAAGCGCAAGGACATCACTGTCCTGATGGCCAAGCGGCTGCGTGCAGGCGTTGACCCTCAGGAGCTGCTGGAGCTTTTGTCCCGGAGACCCGAGCCGCTGCTGCTGCAGGAGATCGAGCGGCACACCGGCAGCCGCAAGGCCAAGGGCGGGTTTGCTGCGTCCGTCATCAAGTACGCAGGCACCCCGGCTTGGCACGCTGCCGGGGGCTGGAACCTGCACAAGCGGGAGGCCAGCCTGCATCTGCTGTGGCACGCAGAGTCTGGCGCACCCGCCGTGGACCCCAAGGCATTCACCCAGGCGGCCACCGAGCACTTGGTGGGATGGGCTGAGGACCAGCCCGAGCCTAAAAAAGCCACTCCCGCCCGAGCCACCTGGGCACGCCGCTCATCTTCCAAAACCACATCCGACACCCCTGAGCCTCCAAATCCCACGGCAGTCCAGGCCGCTGCGGCGCTGTGCAACGCCAACTCTGGCTTCTTGCAGTTGCTCGTGGAGCGCGCATCAAAGCCCTGGCTCAAGGAACTCATCCCGCAACTGTCGCGGCTGTCGCAGCTGAGGTACCTCCAGGACAAGGTGCCCACTGAGTTCAGGAGCCTCGTCCTGCGCGCTCGGGCCCTCAAGACCAAGGACCCCAAGCGTCTGGTCATGCTCCTGCAAGATGGGGCCCGAGGCGGGTTAGAGATCCCATGGTCCCCCGCCTGGAAGGCCTTCGTGGACCCGTACGTCCCAGGTGAAGGACAGCTTAGCGACGGGGCGCAGACAGGGCGCGACGCCGACACGGTCGCTTTGCAGGTGCTGGCGCTGGCGCTGAGGCGCAACGTGAAGCAGCTCAAGGCGATCGCCTCCAAGGTGCCCGATCCACTGATGCGCCGCGCCCTGAGAGAGGCCGCCTTCAGTCTGCGCGGAACCCCGGGAAAAGACCCTGTGCTGCTGGAGCTTGGCGCGCACGTGGGCCTGGACCACCTGCCGCACCTGGCAGCCGCCATGGTGTCGGTGGAGCACGGCGAGGCGCCCGGTCGCCGCGTCGACCACTGCTACCACCAGTGGCAGTTGCCCAAGAACTCAGGCGGCACGCGCACGATTTCCGCGCCCATCCCGGCCTTGAAGCGCGCGCAGCGCGCCCTTCTGGACAACCTGCTGACCCCGCTTGGGGCTCACCCGTGCGCCTACGGCTTTGTGAAGGGTCGCTCGATCAAGGACAACGCGACGCTACACGTCGGGCGGGAGATCGTCGTCAACGCCGATGTGAGCAACTGTTTTCCGAGCGTTCGCTGGCCTCTCGTCCTTGGGGCGCTGCGGCGCGACTTTGCCGGTGAACTCAGCGCCGGGGCCATCGGCACGATCCTGGACCTGTGCACGGCCGAGGGCGGACTGCCCATAGGCGCACCCACCTCGCCGGCCTTGCTGAACCGCGTCCTGCTCAAAACCGACGAGATATTGGAGGCGAGCGCGCAGGAGCGGGGCTGCCTCTACAGCCGCTACGCCGACGACATCACGTTCTCGGGCGACCACGGTGCGGTGAAGCTCCTGGGCGTGGCCAAGGGCGTGCTGGGCAGGATCGGCCTGAATCTGGATCCCCGCAAGACGAACATCTTCAGGCGAGGCCGGCGCCAGGTCTGCACCGGCTTGGTGGTCAACGAGCAGGTGAGCGTGCCAAGGCGCGTTCGCCGCCGGCTTCGCGCTGCCGTGCACCGCGAGAGCGTCGACGGCAAGTCGACCTGGCATGGCCAGCCACAGTCGACAACCTCGCTCAAAGGGCGCTTGGCGTTTCTCGGGATGGTGCACCCGCAAGAGGCGGCCAAGCTGCTTGGGCAACTTCCGACTTCCCCCGAGCCGGCCCAGAAAGCCCAGCCAAAGGGACGGAAGTCCCCATGAAGGCCCCCGTGAGCAAGGAGCGCAGCAATGCACCGGGTAAGCCGGAGCAAGGCAATGCGGACCAAGGCAAGGCATATCCAGGCGAGCCGAATCAGCGCAAGCCGGATCCACGCGAACCTGAACCCCCGACCATCGTTCACGCCTCAAGCGCCCGGATGACCGAGGTGCTCGACGCGCAGGTGGCCCTCGTGCTGACCGGCCCACCCTACTTCTCCAAGAAGGTGGAGTCGTGGATGCAGGACGAGGATCCTGCACAGAAGGAGCCTGAAGGCGCTGAAGCAACCCGTGAGGCCATGGTGCGCGACACGATCCGCTTCGCCTGGGGCTTGCGGGGCGTGTTCGAAGAGGTCTGGCGCGTGACGATGCCCGGGGGCTGGGCCATCTTGCAGACCCGCGACGTTCGGTTTCGTCAACAACTCGCACCGGTGGAGGCCATTCACCGCGAGTTGATGGAGTCGCAGGGTTTTCAGCTCTACACCCGCTACTTCTGGCGCCCGCCCCATACCCGGCTCACCCGCAGGCGCGTGCTCAACAGCCTGGGCCGCTCCTTTGCTCCCCTGCCCTTCGATCCCGAGGTGTTCCTGGTGTTCTTCAAGCCCGGGGCGCCACGCACGGGCGAGCCCACCAGCCAGGACGTGGAGTTGCTGACCCAGGAGAGTCTGGTCACACCCGTGGGGCAGCAGCCCGTTCGCCACCGTCACCACTCGCCCGTACCGCTCATCCAGGCGCTTGTGCGCAGCTACAGCCGCCCAGGCGACCTGGTGCTGGACCCGTTTGCCGGTGCCGGAACCATCCCGCGTGCCGCCTTGGCGCTGGGCCGACGGGCGATCGGCTACGAGGTGGACCCCGACTCCATGGACTCGATCCGCAAGAACCTCGCCCTCACGCTCGCTGAACCTGAACACGTATGAATAGGCGGTCCTCTTCAGCCAATTCCCCGGTGCGCTTGCGTCTGGCAGGCCTCGTGGCCGCCGCGCGCGCCGCCACCCTGGAAGGTCGCCACGAACTTGCTGCGGGCATTGCACAGGCCGTGGACGACGAGGCGCAGTACAGCGCTCGTAACCGTGAAATCGTGGCTAACTTCTTGCGCCTGGCCCGCAGCGGCATGCCCGATGCGGTGCTGCCGTTTACGGCAGACCCCTTGACCACGGCCCTGGTGGCTATCGAATACCCGTCCAGCTCCAGCGACACACTGGTCGTCTACTCCAGCGCTTCGCGCATCGACCTGGGCTACTTCCACTGTGCCCACAAGGGCCTGCAGTACGTGGACCGGGCCTCGGTGAGCATCGCATCGAAGTCCCCCTTGCGGGTTCCAGACTCAGGGATCAGCCTCGAGTGGTTTGAGGCCTTGCAGGGCATGCAGGCTGAGCCCATTCGGCTGTCCTTCTCTCCCGAGGCGGGCGACGCCCTGCACATTGACATGCCCGCCGCAGAGGCGGCGCGGTGGAGCAGCGCCAGGACCCGGCTCACGCTCTTGAGGGTGGGTAGCGACGGCGCGGTCAAGAAGCGCCAGATCGGAAACCTCCCCGTCCCGAAGCGGATCAACGAGGCAGCTCGCTCCACGCTCGTCTTGCAGCTGAGCTCGGAGCAGCAAATCGACTTGCATGCGGCGTCTTTCGACGGCTGGTGGGTGCATGTGGGCGACAGCCAGCGGCTTGACCTGTTGAGCCCAGTACCCAGCCTGGACCCCGAGGCTGAGGGCTGTGTCTGCAGGGTGCAACTGCCCCTGCGCGACTTCAACGGGCTTCTGGGCGTGCACAAGAACATCGAAACCGACCGTGCGCTGGCCCGAGAGCTGGTGGCCCGCTACAGCTGGGTGGCCCCCGAGGACGACTTGAGCACCTGGCTTGCCATGGTCGCCCCAGGTGAAGAGGCCTCGATCCAGCCGCAGTGACAGCCGCAGTAACAGCAGCACCTCCAGTCGCACAACCAGTCGCACTGAACGACCACAGCCCCCTCCCCTCCCGCTCCCCCCATGAAACCGACCCGACTGACCCGCGTTCTTGAATCGCTGCTCACGCAGCAATGGCCCGCTTTTGTGTGGGGGCCCCCGGGCGTGGGCAAAAGCTCCATCGTTCGCGGCGTCGCTGCCGCCGCGGGCCTGCCCGTGATCGATCTGCGCGCCTCGCTTCTGGACCCCACGGACCTTCGAGGCATTCCCGCCATCGAGAACGGCCGCGCCGTCTGGTGCCCACCGAACTTCCTGCCCAAGCCGACCGACAAGCCCGGGGTGTTGTTCCTCGACGAGATCAATGCGGCGCCTCCCCTCGTGCAAGCCAGCCTGTACCAGCTGGTGCTGGACCGCCGCGTTGGCGAGTACGTGCTGCCCTCAGGCTGGTGGATCGTGGCCGCAGGCAACCGCCAGCAAGACCGGGCGGTGACGTTTCGCATGAGCAGTGCATTGGCCAACCGTTTCGTGCACGTCACGCTCGAGGCCGACGCGGACGATTGGCGCTCATGGGCCATTGGGGCGGGGCTGGATCCCTTGGTGGTCTCGTTTCTGGGCTATCGCCCTGCCCTGCTGTCTCAGGAGCCGGGGCAAGAGGCGGCCTATGCGACGCCTCGAAGCTGGCAGATGCTTTGCGACGTGCTGGCCAAGTTCGAGAGCCCCAAGGCCTGCGCGGACCTCATTCCCGGCATCGTCGGAGAGGGGCCTGCGCGTGAATTCCTGGCCTTTCTCAAGCAGTCGGCCAACATCGACCGCATCGAGGCGATCGTGGCCGATCCTGCGAATGCGCCTCTTCCCGACTCGCTGGACGGCATCTATGTGCTGACCTCCTGGCTTGCGCACAACGCGACCAAGGAAGACGTCAGCGCGGCCGCCTCGGAGTTGCTGTCGCGCCTGCCGCCTGAGTTCGCGGTCGTTCTGGCGCGCGACATGCTGCGCGGCAAGCCCGCCTTTGCCCGCGACCCGAAGTACCGCGAATTCATGAAGAAGCATGCAGCCCTCATCGCCAGATGAGCTGAAGGCCCGGGTCACCCGGGCACGCATCCGCCTAGCGCTGCGCCAGCCGTTTCTGGCCAGCGCGCTGATGCGGCTGCCCATCGTGCAG
>CAYSOD010000281.1:0-5627 GCA_964432385.1 uncultured Rubrivivax sp. | reverse complement strand
GCTTGGCCGTTTCCTGGGTGTTGTGGTCGCTGTCGGTGTCGATCACCAGGGCGCGCAACACCTCGTTGAGCTTGGACTGCACCTCGGCCTTGAGTTCCTCGATCTCGCCCTCGCGGATGAAGGCCGAGATGTTGTCGTTGGCATGGAAGCGCTGATCGGCGGTCACCAGGCGGTAGCGGATGCGCTCGGAGGCGCTCATCGACGCGAGCTCTTCCTCGGTGCGGAAGATCCTGGCCGGAGCGTCTATCCTGCTGCGGGGCTTGTCGGACATCGGGGGCTCCTGTGACAGGGCGTGACATAGACTGCCCCTGGTGGAATCAGTGTACGCCTCCCCCGCGCTGAACCGCTTGCTTGGCGAGTGCGCAGACGCAGTGTCTGCAGTGCGAGCTGGCCGCTCGCTGACCGACGTGCTGGCCGAGGTGGCGCCCGGGGCCCGGCCCGGCGTGCAGGCCCTGGCCTTCCATGTGATGCGCTGGATGGGCAGCGCCGAGCTGGTGCGCGCGACACTCGCACCCCGCAACCCACCGCCACGGGTGGACTCCCTGCTGGTCACGGCCATCGCGCTCCTGTGGCCCGATTCCGACCCGCCTTACCCCGAACACACACTGGTGGACCAGGCGGTGATCGCCGCGCGCGAGCGCACGCCCGCAGCCATGGCGTTCGTCAACGCGGTGCTGCGCCGGTTTCTGCGGGAGCGCGCGACCCTGGTCAAAGCCGCGCAGCAGGATCTGGCCGGCGCATGGAACCATCCCGCCTGGTGGGTGGAGCGTCTGCGTCACGACTGGCCCACCCAGTGGCAGACCCACCTGCGCGTGGCCAACACGCACCCACCCATGACCTTGCGGGTGAACGCGCGCCGGCAGTCGCCACAGGACTACCTGCGATTGCTGCAGCGTCAGGGCCAGAGTGCGCGCCTATTGGAGGCTGGAGAACTGGGTGGTCATGCGTTGCAACTGGCTAAACCTTGCCCCGTCCAGCGCCTGCCGGGTTTCAGCGAAGGCTGGGTGTCGGTGCAGGACGCGGCGGCCCAGCGCGCGGCACCGCTGCTGCTGGGCGGCGGCGCCCTGGGCCAGCCCCTGGCGCCGGGCGCGCGGGTGCTCGACGCCTGCGCCGCACCAGGAGGTAAGACAGCGCACCTGCTGGAGGCGGCCGATCTGGACCTCACGGTCCTGGACAGCGACCCGCAGCGCATGACGAAGGTACGGCAGAACCTGGACCGGCTGGGCTTGAAGGCGCGGCTGCAGGTGGCCGATGCCCGCCACACCTCGCGCTGGTGGGACGGCCAGGCCTTCGACGCCATCCTGCTCGACGCCCCCTGCAGCGCTTCGGGCATCGTGCGCCGGCATCCCGACGCGCGTTGGCTGCGCCGCCCGCAGGACATCGCCCAACTGGCACGTACCCAGGACGAGCTGCTGCTGGCCCTGTGGCCTTTGCTCAAGCCAGGGGGCCGGCTGGTCTACGCGACCTGTTCGGTGTTCAAGGCCGAGGGGCAGGAGCGGATCGACGCGTTTTTGCAACGCCCGCAGGCCGCAGGGGCCCTGTTGGACGCGGCCTCGCCAGGACATCTGCCCCCCCTGCTTGACAATGCAATGCCCCCTCCTGGTGCATCGGCTGGTGTGTCGGGGGATGGCTTCTTCTACGCCTTGATCCACCGTCTGCCCTGACCCGACTGCCCCTCCCGCCCATGCCGTCGCGCCCTCAGGTCACCCGTCGCCGCGTGCTGGCCTGGCCTTTGGCCATCGTGGCCCTTCCCTGGCGCGGCTGGGCTGCTCCCACCCCCGGCATCGAGTTGCAGACCCTGCAGCTTCGCCGGGCGGAAGGAGCACTCAACCTGGATTTCGTGGCCCTGATCCAGTTGTCCCGCACGGTGGAAGAGGCCTTGCAGCGTGGCGTGCCGGTGTACTTCACGGCGCAGGCGCTGCTGCTGCGCAACCGCTGGTACTGGCGCGATGAGCGCGTGGCGCGGGTGCAGCGCACCTGGCGCCTGGCGTTCCAACCCCTGACCTCCACCTGGCGTGTGGGTTTTGGCGGCTTGAACCAGACCCACAACACGCTGGACGAGGCCCTGGCCTCGATCTCCCGCCTGACCGGTTGGAAGGTGGCCGAGTTGGCCCAGGTGGACCCCGACTCCAGGCACTACGTGGAGTTCTCTTTCCGGCTGGACACCTCGCAACTGCCCGGGCCGATGCAGATCGGGCTCACCACCCAGGTGGACTGGACGCTGGGGCTTGAGCGCACCCTGCGCCTGGAATGACCAAGGCTGCGCGCTGGGGCTGGACCGTGGCCGCCCTGGCCACCACGGGCGCGGTGCTGGTGCTGGCCTTCGTGTTGTCCATCAGCGGGCCGGAGAACCACCGCTACGAGCGGCAGTTCGCGTGGTTGTTTTGGATCAACGTGGCGGTGGCGGCGTTGCTGACGCTGGTGATTGGCGTGGTGGCGGTGCGCATGGTGCTGCGCCTGCGCCGCGGCAAGTTCGGCAGCCGCCTGCTCGTGAAGCTGGCAGGCATCTTCGCCATCGTGGGGGTGTTGCCCGGCCTGGTGATCTACACCGTGAGCTGGCAGTTCGCCTCGCGCAGCATCGAGACCTGGTTCGACGAGCGGGTAGCGCGTGCCCTGGACGCGGGCCTGGCGCTGGGCCGCAGCACGCTGGAGTCCCTGCAATCGGATCTGGCGGACAAGGCCTCGGTGGCCGCCGCCCGCCTGGCCGAGCCTCCTGGCGTGATCGGCCCGCTCACGCTGGAGCGGCTGCGCGAGCAACTGGGCGCCCTGGAGGTGTCGGTGGTGGCCGCTTCGGGGCAGGTGCTGATCACCGCCGCGTCCTCGCGCACAGGCTTTGCGAGTGCGGAGCGGCCGACCCCCACCCTCATGCGCCAGGTACGCAGCGGGGCGCCGGCCAGCCAGATCGAGGGCCTGGAGGACGATGCTGCGGGGGCGCGCATCCGGCTGCTGGTGGCAGTGCCGAACAACGCCATCTCGCTGAACGCCACGGAGGTGCGCTACCTGCTGGTGGTGCAGCCCCTGCCGCGCACGCTGACCAGCAATGCCGTGGCGGTGCAATCGGCCTACAGCGAGTACCAGCAGCGCGCCCTGGCGCGCGAGGCGCTCAGCCGCATGTACATCGGCACGCTCACGCTGGCGCTGATCCTGGCGGTGTTCGGGGCCGTGCTTCTGGCCATCGTGCTGGGCAATCAGCTCACGCGACCGTTGATCCTGCTGGCCGAGGGCGTGCGCGAGGTGGCTGCGGGCAACCTGGCGGCCCGCCCCGTGTTCGCCTCCAGTGATGAGCTCGGCGGCCTGACCCGGTCGTTTGCCGACATGACGCAACAGGTGGCCGATGCCCGCACCCAGGTACAACGGGGCGTGGACCAGCTGGAGTCGGCCCGCACCCGGCTGCAGACCATCCTGGACAACCTCACGGCCGGGGTCATCCTGTTTGACCGCGAAGGGCGCATCGACACCGTCAACCCCGGCGCCACCCGCATCCTGCGCCAGCCGATGCAGGCACTGGCCGGCCGGCGCATGCAGGAGCTCCCCGAACTGACGGGTTTTGCCGAGGGCGTGGCGCAGCGCTTTGACACGCTGGTGGCCGGCTCCGACCCCGGCGAGCGCGAGCAGTGGCAGGACTCCTTCGAGCTGCGCTCCTCCCAACCCGGTGCGGTCACCTTGCTGGCGCGCGGTGCGATGCTGCCCGGCGATGCCCGCCTGCTGGTGTTTGACGACATCACCGAGGTCGTGTCGGCGCAGCGCGCGCAGGCCTGGGCCGAGGTGGCGCGGCGCCTCGCGCACGAGATCAAGAACCCGCTCACGCCCATACAACTGTCGGCCGAACGCCTGCAGCACAAGCTGGCCTCGCGCCTTGAAGGGGCCGACCAGGCCATGCTGGTGCGCGGCGTGGGCGTCATCGTCGACCAGGTGGAGGCGATGAAGCAACTCGTCAACGAATTCCGCGACTATGCACGTCTGCCCTCCGCGCAGTTGCACCCCCTGGCACTCAACACCCTGGTGCTGGACGTGGCCTCGCTGTATGCGCTGGATCAGGAGCAGGGGCGGCTCAGCCTGAGCCTGGCGGCCGATCTGCCGGAGATCCTGGGCGATTCGGCGCAATTGCGCCAGGTCATCCACAACCTCGTGCAGAACGCCCTGGATGCCGTGGGGCAGAAGGATGCGGGCCGGGTGGTGCTGGCCACCGAGGCTGTGCGCGGGGAGGCCGATGGCGCCATCACTGCGGTGCGCCTGTCGGTGGTGGACAACGGCCCGGGGTTCGAAGAGCAGGTGCTGCGCCGAGCCTTCGAACCCTATGTCACCACCAAGCCGCGCGGCACTGGGCTGGGGCTGGCCGTGGTCAAGAAGATTGCCGACGAGCACCGCGCGCGTGTTCGCCTGCGCAACCGGCACGAAGGAGATCTGCCCGAAGGCCCGGTCACCGGCGCCCGGGTTTCGATATCATTTTTCGCATTGGCACAATCGCCATCGGGTATATCTGCCCGCAGCTCCTGAGGTCCCGCTTTCAGCAACGGCCATGTCGACGATTCTTGTAGTGGATGACGAACTCGGGATCCGGGCGCTCCTGTCGGAGATCCTGGCCGACGAGGGCCACACGGTGGAGCTGGCGGAGAACGCCGGGCAGGCCCGTGCTGCCCGCGAGCGCTCGCGGCCGGACCTGGTGCTGCTGGACATCTGGATGCCGGATGTGGACGGCATCACCCTGCTCAAGGAATGGGGCAGCGCCGGACTGCTGACCATGCCCGTGATCATGATGAGCGGGCACGGCACCATCGACACCGCAGCCGAGGCCTCGCGCTTTGGTGCCTCGGCCTTTCTTGAAAAGCCCATCACGCTGCAGAAGCTGCTCAAGGCCGTGGACCAGGCCCTTTCGCGCCCCGCTGGCCCGCGACCACCGGGCAGCGCGGCAGACGCAGCGGCGGCAGGTGCTGCTGCTGCGCGCGCGGCGGGGCTGCAACCCGCAGGCAGCACGGGCGCAGCCGCAGGCGTGCCCGCCGCTGCACTGGCGCCAGCGGTGTCGACCATGCCGCCTGCGCGACAGGCCTTCGACCTGGACCGCCCATTGCGCGAGGCCCGTGACGCCTTTGAGAAGAGCTATTTCGAGTTCCATCTGGCCAACGAGGGTGGCTCCATGACCCGCGTGGCCGACAAAACGGGCCTGGAGCGCACCCACCTGTATCGCAAGCTCAAGCAGCTGGGCGTGGACCTGACCCGCAGCAAGCGCAACGGCCAGCCCTGAGGCCTCAGGCTATACTCTTGCGCTTATGGCCAAGTAGCTCAGTTGGTAGAGCAGCGGATTGAAAATCCGCGTGTCGGTGGTTCGATTCCGCCCTTGGCCACCAAAAAATTCCTTTAAGAATCAACGCCTTAGAAGCCAAGTGCTCTAAGGCGTTTTTTCTTGCTCTGTTGCGATGTAACTACGGATGTAAGTGCTGTGGTGCGGTGCTGCCCACGTTGGGCTAGCCCTCTGGGCGCCTGAACTCAGCGTTTTCGCACTTTTTTTGTCTCTGTGGGCTGCCTGCTGGAGTGCCGGCGCAAGCTCCTCACGTACCAGCATCCTCAGGTGATCACCAGCCTGGGTGAGTACCGCAGGACTGACGCTCCCTTCATCCACTGCTTCAAGC
>CAYSOD010000280.1:0-5635 GCA_964432385.1 uncultured Rubrivivax sp. | reverse complement strand
GATTTCAGCCATGTCAGTGCAGGCCGCCGTAGTGGTCTTCGCGCACCACGCGGGGGGTGTTTTCTCGGGGCTCGATGGTCACCGGCTGGTAGATCACGCGGCGGGTTTCCGGGTCGTAACGCATCTCGACGTGACCCGTCACCGGGAAGTCCTTGCGCATGGGGTGTCCGATGAATCCGTAGTCCGTGAGGATGCGCCGCAGGTCCTCATGGCCCTCGAAAACGATGCCGTACAGGTCAAAAGCCTCGCGCTCGAACCAGTTCGCCGCATTCCAGATCGGCGTGACGGATGCCACGGCGGGCATGTAGTCATCCGGGGCGAACACCTTCAGCCGCAGACGCCAGTTGTGCTTGACGCTCAGCAGGTGGGACACCACGCAAAAGCGCAGACCCTCCCAGGGCCGGTTGCGGTAATCGCTGTAGTCCAGGCCGCACAGGTCGATCAGTTGCTCGAAGTGCAGCGCAGGGTCGTCACGCAAGCGCAGCGCCACGCGCTCGTAATCGGCGCTGCCCACGGTCAGCGTCAGTTCGCCGCGGTCGAGTTTGAGATCACGCACGACGTCACCCAGCACCTCCTCGAGGGCCGCACGCAAGGTCTGTACAGAGGCCGTCATGTCAGCGTGCAATGGTGTTCTCGCGGCGGATCTTGGCCTGCAACTGCAGGATGCCGTAGAGCAGCGCCTCGGCCGTGGGCGGGCAACCCGGCACGTACACGTCCACGGGCACGATACGGTCGCAACCCCTCACGACGGAGTAGCTGTAGTGGTAGTAGCCGCCGCCGTTGGCGCAGGACCCCATGCTCAGCACCCAACGCGGCTCAGCCATCTGGTCGTACACCTTGCGCAGGGCCGGCGCCATCTTGTTGCACAAGGTGCCGGCCACGATCATCAGGTCGCTTTGCCGCGGGCTGGGGCGGAACAGCATGCCAAAGCGGTCGATGTCATAGCGGGCAGCGCCCGCGTGCATCATTTCCACCGCGCAGCAGGCCAGACCGAAGGTCATGGGCCACAACGAACCGGTCTTGGACCAGTTGATGAGCTTGTCCACCGAGGTGGTGACAAAGCCTTCCTTGAGAACGCCTTCGATGCCCATGCGTGTGCTTTCCGGTCACTCCCAGTCGAGAGCGCCCTTCTTCCATTCGTAGAGGAAGCCGACCACCAGGATCCCGAGGAAGACCATCATGGCCCAGAAACCTGACGCGCCGATGTCGTGCAGCGCCACAGCCCAAGGAAACAGGAAGGCGATCTCGAGGTCGAAGAGGATGAACAGGATGGCCACAAGGTAGTAGCGGACGTCGAATTTCATCCGCGCGTCTTCAAAGGCTTCGAAGCCGCACTCGTACGGGCTGTTCTTGGCGGCGTCGGGACGCTGGGGGCCGAAGATGAACCCGATGACCTGGGGCGCGATGCCCACCGCCACACCCACCAGGATGAAGAGAATGACCGGGAGGTACTCTTGCAGGTTCATCTCAAAGGCCGTTCATGCATGCGTCTCGAACCCGGACGTGACGAACGGAGGCAGACGCCGCAACCGCTGGCGCTCACGCATCTGCATTCCCCTCCCTGCCTTGCTCCACAGGGCCCGCCCCTGGCTCCGGATCGCCGCCGGGGGCTCGTTCGATTGTTTTTGGTGCCGACGGCGAGACTCGAACTCGCACAGCTTTCGCCACTACCCCCTCAAGATAGCGTGTCTACCAATTTCACCACGTCGGCTTGACGTCAACCTGAATTCTTGAAGCCCAGACCACCTGAGGTTCAGTGATCTGGACAGCCCTGGATTCTAAAGGGAAACCTGCCCCCTACCAGGGAAAAACGGACCGAGCCAACAGGTCACTTGGAGGCGCTGGCCGCCGCAGGGGCCGGGACGGCCGCGGGCAGCGCAGGCGCCGCCGCCGGTGCAGGAATTGCCCCTGGAATGACGCCCGCGGCAGGCCCAGACGCCACCCCGGAAGCCGCTGGTGCAGCAGCCCCCGCCGGCCGGTCCAGCACGCTGGTGCCACCGCCCGACAGCGAGGCCTTGTTCGACATCAGCGCCAGCAGCAGCGTGCAGACGAAGAACACCGTGGCGCACACCGCGGTGGAGCGCGACAGAAAATTGGCGCTGCCGGTGGCACCGAACAGGCTGCCCGACGCGCCGCTGCCGAAAGAGGCCCCCATGTCGGCCCCCTTGCCGTGCTGCACCAGCACCAGGCCGATCATGACCAGGGCCGACAACAGCTGCACCGCCAGAAGAAGGGTCATCCAGATCTGCATGATGGATTCGTTTTCGAGGAAAGTGTTGGGGAAGTGGTTCGGGGCCGAGTTCAGGTCGCCGCCCGGCAAATGGCCACGAAGTCCGCGGCCTTCAAGGCGGCGCCACCAATGAGGCCGCCGTCAATGTCCGGCTGGCACAACAGTGCTGCCGCGTTGTCGGGCTTGACGCTGCCGCCGTAGAGGATCTTCATCGCGTCGGCCTGCGGCGTGGCCGCGCGCAGTTGTGCGCGCAGCAGCGCGTGCACCGACTGGGCCTGCTCGGGCGTGGCCGTGAGCCCAGTGCCGATGGCCCAGACAGGCTCGTAAGCGACCACCATTTCACCGGCGCAGTGCGCCAGTGTGTGGATCACCACCGACAACTGCCTCTTGACCACGGCCTCGGTCTGCCCCGCCTCGCGCTGGGCCAGCGTTTCGCCCACGCACACGATGGGGGTGACGCCGCGCCCCAGCGCCGCCTTGGCCTTGTCCGCCACCACCTGGTCGGTCTCGCCGTGCAAAGCCCGGCGCTCGGAGTGCCCCACGATCACATAGCGGCAGCCGAACTCCGCCAGCATGCCGGCCGATACCTCACCGGTGTAAGCGCCTTGCGCATGCATGGAGCAGTCCTGCGCTCCCCAGCGGATGTCGCTGCCGGCCAGCGTCACCGCGGTCTCTGAAAGAAAGGGAAAAGGAACGCAGACGGCCACGTCGCAGCCGAAGGGCCGCGCCTGAAGAATGCCATCGAGCAGCGCGGCGTTGACCGGCCGACTGCCATGCATCTTCCAGTTGCCCACGACGAGAGAACGCCTGCTCATGCCGTCAACTCCAGCGAAGCACGATCTTGCCCACGTGGGTGCTCGACTCCATCAGCGCATGGGCCTGCGAGGCCTGCAACGCGTCGAATACCTGGTGGATGACGGGCTTGACGGCCCCTTGCTCGATCAAAGGCCAGACGCGCGCGCGCAAGGCCTCGGCCAGACGCGTCTTGTACGCGATGCTGCGCGGTCGAAGCGTGGAGCCGGTCACGGCGATGCGCTTGCGCAGCAGCAGGCCCGCGTCGATCTGGCTGGCACTTCCACCCTGAGCAGCAATCACCGCGATGCGGCCGTCGTCAGCCACGCATTGCAGTTCCCGGCCGATGTAGTCCCCAGCCACCATGTCCAGAATCACGTCGGCACCGCGGCCCTGGGTGAGGGCTTTGACCTCGGCCACGAAATCTTGAGTGCGGTAATTGATCGCGTGGTCTGCGCCCAGGGCCAGGCAGGCCGCGCACTTCTCATCGGAGCCCGCGGTCACGATCACGCGGGAACCCAATGCCTTGGCCAGGGCCAGCGCGGTCACGCCGATGCCGCTGGACCCGCCCTGGATCAGCAGCGTTTCGCCGGGTTGGAGTCGCGCAATTTCGAAGACGTTCTGCCACACCGTGAAGAAGGTCTCGGGCAGCGCGGCCGCCTCGATGTCGCTCAGGCCCGCCGGCGTGGGCAGGCACTGCCCGATAGGCGCCACGCAGTACTGCGCATAACCACCGCCAGCCACCAGGGCACAGACCCGGTCGCCCAGTGTCCAGCCTGCGGCGGCCAGTTCTGCCGGGTCGCCGCCGGCCACCACACCGGCCACCTCCAGCCCGGGCAGGTCTGACACGCCAGGTGGCATGGGGTACAGGCCCTTGCGCTGCAGCACATCGGGCCGGTTGACACCGCTGGCCGCCACGGCAATGAGCATCTCTCCCGGGCCTGGCGCAGGACGTTCCCGCTCACAGGGGGTCAGCACTTCCGGCCCGCCGGGCCGCGCGATCTCGATGGCCTTCATGTGGTGCATCTCAACAGGTCAAGGGCCGCAAGGCCGGCAGGCGGCGAGGCCACCTGCCGTGGCCCCTGGTGCTCACTCCGGCTTGGTTTCGGCGTTCGGGCGGTGCTCCGCAGGCGCGTCACCTGCGGGTGTTGCCTCGGCGCCCTGCCCTTCACGCGGCTCGCGATGCTCGCGGCGTGGACGGTCTCCACGGTCTCCACGGTCTCCCCGATCACCCCGGTCACGGCGCGGGCCGCGGTCACCGCGGTCGCCACGGTCACCATACTCGCGGCGCGGACGCTCCTCTTCGACATACCCTTCAGGGCGCTCGAGCAGGGCCTTCATCGACAGCTTGATACGGCCCTTCTCGTCGGTCTCGAGGACCTTGACCTTGACGATCTGGCCTTCGCTCAGGTAGTCGCCGATGTTCTCCACGCGCTCGAAGGCGATCTGGCTGATGTGCAGCAGGCCGTCCTTGCCGGGCAGGATGTTGACCAGGGCGCCAAAGTCCAGCAGCTTGGTGATCGGGCCTTCGTAGACTTTGCCGATCTCGGCCTCGGCTGTGATTTCGGTGATGCGCTTCTTGGCGAATTCGGCCTTGTCGGCGTCGGTGGAGGCAATGGTGATGGTGCCGTCCTCACCAATGTCGATGGTGCACCCGGTTTCCTCGGTCAGCGCGCGGATGGTCGCTCCACCCTTGCCGATGACGTCGCGGATCTTCTCCGGGTTGATCTTCATGGTGTACAGGCGCGGAGCGAACTGGCTGACCTCGGCCTTGGCTTCACCCATGGCTTCGACCATCTTGCCCAGGATGTGCATGCGCGCTTCCTTGGCCTGGGCCAGCGCCACCTGCATGATTTCCTTGGTGATGCCCTGGATCTTGATGTCCATCTGCAGGGCGGTCACGCCCTGGGTGGTACCAGCCACCTTGAAGTCCATGTCGCCCAAGTGATCTTCGTCACCCAAGATGTCGGTCAGCACCGCGAAGCGGTTGCCATCCTTGATCAGGCCCATGGCAATGCCCGCCACATGCGCCTTCATGGGCACACCGGCGTCCATCAGGGCGAGGCAGCCACCGCACACCGACGCCATGGAGGATGAGCCGTTGCTCGCGGGGATCTCGCTGACCACGCGGATCGTGTAGGGGAACTCCTCGCGCGACGGCAGCGCGGCCACCAAGGCCCGCTTGGCCAGGCGGCCGTGGCCGATCTCACGCCGCTTGGGGCTGCCCACGCGGCCCGTTTCGCCCGTGGCGAACGGGGGCATGTTGTAGTGCAGCATGAAGCGGTCTTCGAACTCGCCGGCCAGCGCATCGATGCGCTGCGCGTCGCGTTCGGTGCCCAGCGTGGCCACGGCCAGGGCCTGGGTCTCGCCGCGGGTGAACAGCGCCGAGCCGTGGGTACGGGGCAGCACCGAGGAACGGATCTCGATGGGGCGGACGGTGCGCGTGTCACGTCCGTCGATGCGGGGCTCGCCGGCGAGGATCTGGCTGCGCACGATACGGGCCTCGATCTCGAACAGCAAGGCCTCGACCTTGACCTCGTCCACCGTTGAGCCTTCGGCCTTCAACGCGGCCTTGGCTGCGGCATAGGCCTCGCGGCAGGCCTGCGTGCGGGC
>CAYSOD010000279.1:0-5671 GCA_964432385.1 uncultured Rubrivivax sp. | reverse complement strand
ACGCCTGCGTCGCAGGACTCGGCCAGCGACCGGGCCATCTGAAGTCTGTGCCCGCTGCGGGGCGAACCGTCCACGTGGACGAGAAGTCGGCGCAAGGGGTTCATCCGGGGCCGCCTGTTCAGAACCGGGCCACGAAGCCGGCGGTCACCTGGTCCACGTCCACCGACTCGCCCAGCAAGCGGCCGCGCAAGCGCTCGAACTCCAGGCGGGCGCCGAAGTTCTTGGTCCAGTCCACGCCCATGCCGGCACCCCAGCCGAAGTGCGTGTGGGTCTCGCGTTGACTTCCCGACAAGTTCTGGACGCGCGCGGCGCCGGTGATCCTGGAAGACAGCAGCCCGGCCTTGCCGAACACCGACCAGATGCCGTCGCGGGCCAGGGCCAGCCCGTACAGGCCCACCCCTTCACCCTTGAATTCCCCAGAGGCGACGCTGCCGTCGCCCAAGATGCCAGAGAACCGGGCGCGACCTTGGCGGTAGACCTCCGCCTGGGCACCGAAGTTGGGGTGGAACATGTACCCCCCGTAGAGCTTCCATGCCGTGTCGTTGCGATCACAGCTGAGCGTGCCGGTGCAATCGATGTCGGCCCGCGAGGCGCCCACGCCGATGCCGGCATAGCCCTGGGCGCTGGCGGCGGAGCCGGCCGTGGCCAGCAACAGTGCAAAGGTCGTGGAGAGCAGGGCGCTGGCAAGCGCGGGGGAGGGTTGGTGCATGGGGCAGATCTCCTGATGGCGACTGGGCCCTGGGTTCGTGGGCCCTTCAAGCATCGTGCCCAGCGCCGCGAACTCCCGATTGCGAACGCGCACGCCCAAGGTGAATGCCCTGCGGCGGCGGCCAGGTCTTGGGCGGTATGGACGTGCACCAGTTGCGACCGGGTTCGGGTCTGGATGTCCGCCGCGGTAGGCCGTTGGCCTGCCCATCAGGGAAACACCTCCTTGGTCGGGCCCGGATCGCGTCAGAAGATTCGCATGTACCCGCTGTGGTGCGCAACACACCGTCGCTGCCATGAGGTCGGCGCTGAAACACTCGCCGACCTGGCTCAGACCACCTGCTGAAGTAGCTCCCCATTCAGACATCCGAGGCACGCTGCATGAACACGAAACCCGACGCCGCCAAACCCCACCGCTGGAAGTTCTTCCGCACCGGTGGCTTTGATCAGGTTTGCATCGAGACGGCCGACGACCTGCGTCACCTGGGTGAGCTGGACCAGAAGCTCTGGGCGGTGTTGACCGTGCCCACCAGCGGGCTCGAGTTCGACGAGCGCACCTTGCAGCTCATCGACAGCCGCGGCGAGGGTTTTGTGCGGGCGCCGGACCTGCTGGCGGCTGTGAAGTGGACCTGCGAGGTGCTGCGGGACCCGCAGATCCTCTTCACGCCGGGGGATCAGCTGGCTCTGGAGGAGGTGGAGCAAGCGCACGCCGATGGTGCCGCCCTGGCCGGTGCGGCACGTGCCTTGCTCGCGGCCTTGGGCCGGCCTGAGGACACCACCGTGGCCCTGGCCGACTTGGCGGACACGAGCGCCCTGTTCGCGCCGCAGCAGTTCAACGGCGACGGGGTGGTGGTGCCGGGGCTGACGCCCGAGGAAGACCTGGCGGCTGCCATCGCCATGATCGTTGCTGCGCGGGGGGGCGTACCCGACCGCAGTGGTGAGATGGGCTTGGACCAGGCCGGGTTGGACGCCTTCGTGGCCGACGCGCAGGCCGTGTGCGGCTGGCAGGCGCAGGGCGAGCAGCCGGTCGAAGGAGCGGACGCCGCGGCCGCCGTGATGAGCCTGGGTGCCGGCACCGCTGCGGCTGCAGCGGCTTTCGATGCCGTGCAGGCCAAGGTGGACGATTACTTCACCCGTTGCCGACTGGCCGCCTTCGATCCGCGGGCTGCCGCGGCACTCAATGCCAGCGAGCAGGACCTGGCCGGCCTGTCAGCGGGCGTCCTGGCGGCCGACACGCCGGCCATCGCCACCTTGCCGCTGGCCCAGGTGCGAGCCGACGGGCTGTTGCCCCTGCGCGAAGGCCTGAATCCGGCCTGGAGCGATGCGATGGGCGCCCTGCGCGACCTCGTCATCACCCCCACGCTGGGCGAGTTGGAATCCCTGTCCCTGGCGCAGTGGCAGGTCCTGTCCGCGAGGTTGCAGGCATGGCGGGCCTGGGTGGCCGCCAAGCCCGCCACCCCCGTGGCAGGTTTGGACGTGGCCGCGCTGCGTGCCTTCCTGGACGGCCACATGGCCTCGCGCATCACCGCGCTGAGCCAGGCCGACACCCAGGCAGGCGGGGACGCCCAGCACCTGGGGCTGCTGGAGAAGTTGCTGCACTTCCGGCGCGATCTGGTCACGCTGCTGCGCAACTTCGTCAACCTCGCCGACTTCTATGCCCTGAAGGGCCAAGCCATCTTTCAAGTGGGTACCTTGTACCTGGACCAGCGCAGCTGCGACCTGGTCATGCGCGTTCGCGACCCTGGCCGACACGCCAGCCTGGCGCCGCTGTCAGGCACTTTCCTGGTGTACTGCCAGTGCACCCGTAAAGACGAGGCGCCCATGGACATCGTGGCGGCCCTCACGGGTGGCGACGTGGACGACATGATGGTGCCCGGGCGTAACGGCGTGTTCTACGACCGGCAGGGGCGGGACTGGAACGCCAGCGTGACGCGCATCGTGGCCCAACCCGTCAGCGTGAGACAGGCCTTCTGGCTGCCCTACAAGCGCGTGGCGCGCATGATCAGTGAGCAGATGCAAAAGTTCGCTTCCTCGCAGGACAAGAAAATCGAGGTTTCCTCGAGTTCCCTGGTGACTGCCGCCAGCGACAAGGCTGCGGCGGCGGACAAGGCCCCGCCCAAGCCCGCACCCGCGGCGCCTGCGCCGTTCGACATCGCGAAGTTCGCCGGCATCTTTGCAGCGGCCGGTCTGGCCGTCGGGGCCTTGGGCACGGCGTTGGCCGCGATCTTCAGTGGCTTCCTGTCCCTGCCCGTATGGAAGATGCCGCTGGTGGTGCTGGGTCTGATGATGTTGGTGTCTGGGCCGTCCATGCTGTTGGCCTGGCTGAAGCTCCGCCGCCGCAACCTGGGCCCGCTGCTGGACGCCAACGGCTGGGCCGTGAACATCCGTGCCCGCATCAACCTGCCTTTTGGTGCCAAGCTGACGGGCGTGGCGCAGGTCCCGGGTGGGGCAAGCCGCGCCTTGACTGACCCCTTCGCCGACAAGGGCCTGCCTTGGGGGCGTTGGTTGTTCACCTTGCTGGGTGTGGCGGTGATCGTGATCGTCGCGCTGCGAGTGACTGGGGTGTTGAAGTAGGGCTTTTCTGCGGCGTCTGACCTGCGACTACGGCCCGCCCCGAACCTCGGTCATGGGGCCTGTTGGTCTTCCCTCGATGGGCGCAGGCGGGTCCATCTGCCACCAGCCGGGCAGCAGCCGCCTGATCTGTGGGCGCCGGTAACGGTCGTCCAGCAACCACAGCCAGCCCTGGTCTTGAGGCGTGCGCAGCACGCGCCCGGCGGCCTGCACCACCTTCTGCATCGCGGGCACCAGGTCGGCGTAGCCGTGGCCTTCGCCAAACAACTGGTCCAGTCGTTGTCGCAAGGCCTCCTGCTCGGGCGAGACCGGCGGCAGCGCCAGGGTGGCAATGAAGGCGCCGATCAGGCGTGAGCCGGGCAGGTCCACCCCTTCGGCAAAGACGCCTCCCAATACCGCAAAACCGATGCCGCAGCCCTCGGGTTCGAAGCGCTCCAGGAAGGACCGCCGTGCGCCCGCATCCATCGTGCGCTCCTGCCGCCACTGCGGGATGTCGGGCCGCAGCCTCCCAAGCAGGGCGGCCGCCTGCTGCAGGTAGTCGTGGCTGCTGAAGAAGGCCAGGTAATTGCCAGGATGGGCGTCAAACTGCTGTGTCAACAACTGGCTCAAGGCCTGCAGCGAGCGGCTGCGGTGCGCGTAGCGCGTGGACAGTCGTTCGGCCACCTGCACCCGCAGGTGCTCGGCGGGGAAGACCGGCGGCACGTCCAGCCAGCCCGTGCCCTCGGGCAGGCCCAGCAGGTCGGTCTGGTAGTCCGGCGGGCTGAGCGTGGCCGAAAACAGCACCGCGCCGTGCAGCGCCGCCCAGCGCGGGCGCAGGAAGGGCGCGGGCACCACGTTGCGCAGGTTCAGGCAGAGGTCTTCCCCGGTGTCCAGGTCCGGGGTGATGGCCGGCACGATGCCGCTGGAGGCGGCGGCCCGCGATCCGGGGGCTGGCAGGCCTGCAGGCCCGCGCGTCACGTCCACCAGCGAGTGCGAGCCCAGGGTGTCGGTCAACCTCAGCAGGTGCTGCAGTTCGAAGTGAAAGTCCAGCAGCGCACCCGTGGCCAGGGGCTCGCCCTGGAAGTGGTCGGCCAGTGCCCCGCCCAGGTTCTGCAGCGCCAGCGCCAGTGCTTCGGGCAGGTCTTCCAGGGCGGCGTGGTTCAGGCCATCAGCAGGTGCCAGGTCCTCCAGGGCCGATTGCAACCGGGTGAAGAGAAGTCTCATGCCCACGGGCGCCAGTTGCCCCATGCGCCGCAGATGGGTGGCCGAGAGGGTGGTGCTGTACATCTGCCGTGCACGTTCCACCAGGTTGTGGGCCTCGTCAACCAGCAGGCCCAGGCGCCACTGCAGCGACTGCGACAGGCCCCACAGCAGGGCCACGCCGTCGAAGGCATGGTTCACGTCGCCCACCAGCACATCGCTCCAGCGCACGAGTTCCTGCCCCAGGTAGTAGGGGCACAGGTGGTGATCGCGGGCGATGCGCCTTTGTGCCGCCGCGTCCAGCCAGCCTTCGGCCGCAGCCTGTGCGCGGGCGGCGGGCAGGCGGTCGTAAAAGCCCCGGGCCAGCGGGCAGGCCTGGCCGTGACAGGCCTTGTCCGGGTGTTCGCAGGCCTGCTCCTTGGCCACGAGGGTCAGCACGCGCAGGGGCTGCTGCGGCAAGCCTCGGCGCAGTTGCGCCAGCGCCTCCAGCGCCGGGCCCTGCGCCGTGCCCTTGCACGTCAGGTAGGCCAGCCGGTCCAGCCCCTTCTCGCCCATGGCCCGCAAGGCCGGGAACAGGGTGCCGATGGTCTTGCCGATGCCGGTGGGCGCCTGTGCGAGCAGGCTGCCGCCGCCGGCCAGCGCACGGTAGGCCGCCTCGGCCAGGGCGCGCTGGCCTGGGCGGAACTCACCCGGCGGAAAGCTCAAGCCGCGCAGCGCCGGGTCGCGTGCCTGACGGTGGGCCGCTTCCTGCGAGGCCCAGTGCTCGAAGGCCGCGCAGCGCTGCAGCAGGGCGTCTTCCAGTTCGGCCGCGCCGAACACCTGGAGCATCTCACTCTCGGTCTGGCTGGCGATGTCGAAGTACACCAGCGCCAGGGCCAGTTCCTCCACGCCGCGTGCGCGGCAGAACAGCGCGCCGTAGGTCTGCAGCTGCGCCCAGTGCAGGTGGCGGCGGTTCTCGGGAATGTCCTCGGGCTGGCCGCGGATGGTCTTGACCTCCTCCAGGCAGCGCCGTCGCGGGTCGTAGCCGTCGGCACGGCCCCGCACCCGCAGCGGGCCGCACACGGTTTCGAGCGCTACCTCGGTCTCGTAGTCCAGCGAGCGCCGGCTGGCCACGATGGACTGGCCCTGCAGGCCCTCCAGCGCGGTGGCCGCGGGCGTGAAACGCCGGTCCAGGTCCCCGCGCTTGGCGGTGAATTCGCACAGGCTGCGCACCGAG
>CAYSOD010000278.1:0-5674 GCA_964432385.1 uncultured Rubrivivax sp. | reverse complement strand
GGGTGGGGCTGCGGCAACCGACAAAGCGCCCAAGCGCCCTGCAGCTGCGCGGCCCGGAGCCAAGGGCCGCTCGCGCGTGTGAGCCGCTGACCCTGCGGCGACTCGTGCGGAGGCCAGGCCGCCTCCGCGCTACCGATCCTGCGGCGGGTTCTCGTAGACGCAATGGTCCAGGCCCTGGCGCTTGGCCCGGTACATGGCACTGTCAGCGTGCTGGATCAGGATCTGCGCGTCCGTGCCGTGTTCTGGGTAGAAGCTGATGCCCACGCAGGCGTCCAGGTCCAGCACATGCTCGCCCAACTGCGCTGGCACACGCAGCAGGTGCAGCACCTTGTCGGCGATCTGTTCGGCCTCCTGCGGGTCTGATACGTCGTCCAGCAGGATCAGGAACTCGTCCCCGCCGAAACGGCTGACGGTGTCCGACTGACGTACTGCGGCCTCCATGCGGCGGGCTGCCATCTGCAGCGCACCGTCGCCCACGGCATGGCCCAGCGTGTCGTTGATCTGTTTGAAGCGGTTCAGGTCCACGAAGAGCAGCGCCAGGCGGCCGCGGCGGCGCCGGCTGCGGGCGATGGACTGCTCGAAGCGGTCCATCAGCATCTGCCGGTTGGGCAGGCCGGTCAGCAGGTCGTGCTCGGCTCGGCGTGAGATCGTGGCCAGGGCCTCGGCGGATTGGCGCGCCTGAGCCTGGGCTTCCAGGCTGGCCAATACGAGATGCTCGTTGGCCTGTACCAGCTCGGGCGTCTGCAGTGACAGCAGCCGCTTGTGGGCGGTCAGCACCGCGCGCTCGACCTGCGCCAGTTGCTGCCGGGCCTTCATCGTGCGTTGCTGCAGGGCGGCCAGCTCGCGCGCCGTGCGTGCGGCCGCCCGCTGATGTCGGGCCGGGGAGTTCATCAGCTTGTGCGGCGTTGCGGCGATGCGGGCATGCGCAGAGGCCATGGCATCACGGGATCATGGGCAGGCCCTGCGGCGGCGTTCATGCCGATGCGCAAGCGCTGTCACCCGCCGCGGCCCCAGCGGTGGGGCGCCGGGTGGGCCGCCCGCCCAGCAGGCCCTCCTGGTCTTGCAGCCGTTCGCCCAGGTGGATGCCTTCAGCGTCGATGCGGAACAGCCGCAACTCGTTGGAGTGGGCGCTGCCGCGCAGCTTCACCACGGCCATGACGCGCTGCAGCCGGCTGTCCACCTCGATGTAACGCTGCACGATGATGGCGTCGGTGAGGAAGGCCGTGCCGTAGGGGCTGAAGCGCAGGTCTGTGTAGCGGTCTTCCAGCTCGCAGGTCATGAGCACGGTCACGCCGGCGCTGGCCATGGCGGTCACCAGACGCAGCATGGACTCGCGGAAGTCATCGCGGAACGTGGGAGCCAGGGAAAGCTCAAAACCCGACAGCGAGTCGATGACCACGCGCCGCGCCCCCGTTCGCGCGATCGCCTCCAGCAACTGCGCCACGATCTCGTCGATCGACAGGTCCACCGAACGGGCCTGCACCATGCAGAGCTGATCACGCTCGATCAGGTCTGCCAGCAAGGGGATGCGCCACTGGTCCGGCCGCTGCTCGAAGGCCACCAGCACGCCCGCATCGCCGGCGCGAACGCCTGCGGCCAGGAATTGCGCGGCCAGGATGCTCTTGCCCGAGCCCGACGGGCCGGCCACCAGCACCGAGCAGCCCTGAGGCAGACCGCCGCCCAGCATCTCGTCCAGCCCCTCCACCCCTGTGTGCATCCGTGGCTGGGCACCGCCGCTGGCCAGGGTGGGAGGGGTCAGGCCGACGGCGCTGCGCGCAGGCGGGTACACCCGCAAGCCCGCTGGCCCCATCCTGAAAGTGTGCAGGCCGGCCAGCGTGGATTGACCCCGCATCTTCACGATGGACAGCTTGCGCACCACCGAGTTGCTTTGCACGCTCTGCTGCAGGTAAAGCAGGCCATCGGCCACCGTGAGTACCGGGCTGGAGCCCTCGTCTCGTTCGCGGTAGAGGTCGCCGATCAGAAAGGTGGTTGCTTGCCAACCGGACATCATGGTGCACAGGTCGTGGATGAACTGCTGCGAGATCCTCGCCCCGTGAGCCCGGGCTTCATGGGCCAACAACAGAGAACGGAAGGAGTCGACGAAGACGTAGGCGGGTCGGCGCGTGGCGACTTCCTGCGCGATACGCGACAGCACGTCCTCCAGCCGACCTGCGAGCGTGGAGTCCTCCAGGCTCATGAAGAAAACGGACCTGTTGATGCGTGCCGGGTCGAAGAACTCGAACTGCTGCTGGTAGCGCAGCATCTTCAGCATCGGTTCGCCCACGGCGGTGAAGTACAGCGCCTGCGCATCTTCGTGGGCCAGATGGAACATGATCTGGTGCGCCAGAGTGGTTTTTCCCGAACCTGGCGAGCCGGCGATCAGATTGAGCGAGTACTGCGGCAAGCCGCCGTTGAGCACCTCGTCCAGGCCTGGCACGCCAGTGGTCAGCAGCTGGATCCTGACCTTGTGGGGCGGCTGCGAGGCCAGCGCTGCGTCCATCACGTTTCTTTCGCCTCGGGGGGCGCGCCATCAGCCACATGGATGGCTGGTGCGAGCCCGGCCTGCGCCAGGAGTTGGTTCTTGAGCACTTCGCCGATGAAGGTACCCAGCAACTGGTCGAACTGCCCCAGATGCTCCAGGCTTGCGCGCACGGCGTCCTCCACGTTCTGGGCCGCCAGCTGCGAGCGCAGCTCTCTCAGGTCCATGAGCGTCCAGTTGGCGCGGGGGGTATCACCCGCGCCCAGCCACGGGTGCTGCTGCGCGGCCAGTTGGCGGCTGCGCCCATACAGGGCGGCCACACCCTTGGCGCCCACGATAGGCCGCAGCACAGTGTCCACGCGCGTCCATGCCTGAACCACCTCTTCGGCCATCAGCGCTGGCTCGGCGCCTTGTCTTGCCATCTGCTCCAGCTGTGGCAGTCTTGCGGAGATGTCGGCGATCGGCATCGGAACCCGGGCAGTTGGCGGTCTTCATGGCAGGCGTTCAGGGCCTTGGGGTGGGTGCGCTCGGGCGATCTCCCTCGCGAAGATGAGGGTGTCTCACGCCAACGGCTCACGGTGCGTGAGAACGGTCAAATTCCGCGCACGTCAGCGCCTTGGCGCCCCGCGCTGGCGGGGTGCCTTCAAAGCCGCTCGATCTTCTTGGCGGGGCCTGGCCCGCGCCGCTGGCCTCAGTCCGCCAGTTCGTACAAGGCCGAGCCGTCGCCGTTGTCCTTCACCAGCCGCACGCCGGGCTGGCGTGCCAGGTGGGCAATGCCGCCCGCCCCCGAGGTGAAGCGCAGCTTGATGCCGGGTACCGGCTGCAAGCGCCAATTGCCATCGGCCGAAGGATCGAATCGCTGGACCTCGCGGAAGTACTGCACCAGGGCCTCGCGGTTTTCTTCTGGGGCGTCCATCACGATGTTGCTGCCATCGAGCCCAGGGAAGTTGCCGCCGCCGCTGGCGCGGTAGTTGTTGGTGACGACGATGAACCTTGCGTTGTCGTCGATCGGCCGGCCCTGGTAGCGCAGGTCCACGATGCGCCGCGCTTGAGGGGCCACCAGCTTGCCGCTGCGTTCGTAGCGGGCCGGTTGCGTCACGTCGATGCGGTAGGTGACGCCATCTATCGTGTCGAAGTTGTAGGTGGGAAAGCCGTCGTTGATGAGGTTCTGCTCGGCTGGGCCGGCCGGGTCGATTCGGCGGAAGGCGCCGGCCGACATCTCCAGCCACTCGCGCACCTGGGCACCGGTGACGCGCACGGCCTTGACCGTGTTGGGGTAGACGTAGAGGTCGGCCACGTGCCGCACGGCCACAGGGCCGGCGGGGATGTCGGTGTAGTAGCTCCAGCCCTGCCGTCCCCCGGCCTTGAAGGGGGCTGCGGCCGACAGCAGGGGCAGGCCCTCGAACTCCGTGCCTTTGAAGGCGCGTCGGGCGTAGTCCAACTGCGCCAGTGACACCACCTGCACCGAGGGGTCGTCCAGCACCTGTGCGAAGTAGCTGGTGATGGGTGCTGTGGTCTGCGCCACTTCAGCACGCACGTAGGCCAGCGTACCCGCGTGCTCTTCGGCGATCGCGGTGGCCACCAGCGGGTCGGCTGCCACCAGGGCGCGCCGTGTGGCGCGGTCACGGATGGGACGGATCTGTGCCCGGCTGTCCTTGACCTTCCAGCTGCCGCTGCTGTCGTCCAGCACCAGATCGATCACGCCCAGGTGGTCGCCCCAGCGTCCGGGCATCACCGCGGGCACGCCGTTGATCGTGCCGCGCGCGATGTCCACCTTGGGGTACGACGCGAAGAAGGCCCCAGGGAACTCGCCGTGCGAGTGGCCGAAGAGGATGGCGTCGATGCCGGGAATCTCCGACAGGCGCGCCACCGAGTTTTCGGCAAAACGTGGTGTCTCGCCGCGCTCGAAGCCCGAGTGCGGAATGGCCACGATCAACTGCGCCCCTTCGGCCTTCATCTTCGGCACCAGGCGCCGCGCGGTCTCCTGGATGTCCAGGGCCTTGACCCGGCCTTCCAGGTGCGCGCGGTCCCACACCATGATCTGCGGCGGCACGAAGCCGATCACGCCCACCTTGAGCGTGTGCTTGGCGCCCGCTTCGTCCACGAAGCTGCGCTCCAAGATCACGTAGGGGGTGAAGGCGGGCTTGGCTTGCTCGGGCGGCACGCCGGGCTCGTCGATCACCACGTTGGCGCTGACGTAGGGAAAGTTGGCGCCGGCGATGGCCTGGCGCAGGAAGGGCAGGCCGAAGTTGAACTCGTGGTTGCCGATGTTGGCGGCGTCCACGCCCAGCTGGTTCAGCACCTTGTACGCTGGGTGCACCTGGCCGGGGCGCAGAGGTCGGACGCGGGCCACGAAGTCACCCAGCGGGCTGCCCTGCAGCAGGTCGCCGTTGTCGAACAGCAGGCTGTTCTTGGCCTCCGCGCGGGCGGCCTTGATCAAGGTGATGGTGCGCGCCAAGCCGTACTCGTCGGTGGCCTTGTCTTGGTAGTAGTCGTGGTCCAGCAGGTTCATGTGCACATCCGTGGTCTCCAGGATGCGCAGGCGAATTTCCGCGGCCAGCGCTGGCGGGAGCACCAGGGTCAGGGCGGTGGCGGTGGCGAGCAGCGCGCGCCATCTGCCAAAGCGGGCTGGCTTTTGCTGCGAAATGCGTTGAAGGTGGTAGGTGTTCATGGGCGGGCCTGGTGCTTGGACAGTCTGATTCTGGCGCGCTGGGGCCGAGCGGGGCCTACAGCGCCGACTACAGGGCCGACTCCAGCGTCTGCAGGTCGGCCTCGCTGTTGTAACCCTGCACCGACACCCGCACGAAAGTGCGCCCCGCATGCTGCGTCACCGGCACCTCGATGCGGTGCTGCTCGAACAGATGATCCCGCAGGGCGGCGGCATCCTGATGGGGCACAGGCAGGGGCACCATCTGGCCGAAGTCCTGGGGCTCGCCGATGGGCGGCAGGCCGAAGCGATCTGCCGTGCGCTGCATCAGCGCCACGGCCCTCTCATGGCAGCGCTGGCGCACCAGGTGCCACTGGTGGCGATGCTGGAAGTCCAGAGCGGCAGGCACGCTGAGCCAAGCCGCGATGTCGCGCGTGCCCTGCCACTGCAGGCGCCGCTCCAGCACGGTGCGGCCGGTGTAGGCGTCAAAGCCCGTGTGGCCCTGCGTGCCGGCCACGTAGCCCCAGCTGGTGACGGTGGCGTGCAGC
>CAYSOD010000277.1:0-5684 GCA_964432385.1 uncultured Rubrivivax sp. | reverse complement strand
AAGAAGTCGGCCAGTTTGAGGGTGCCCGCGCGCACCTGCTCGCTCATGCTCCAGACGCCCGTGCCCGAGCCCAGTTCCTGCCCGCGCCATTTGCCGTTGAGCATGGGGCCACCGCTGACGCCAATGGTGGGCAGGCCGACGCTGGATGCACCCATGAGCAGCGAGGGGGTGGTCTTGTCGCAGCCCATCAGCAGCACCACGCCGTCGATCGGGTTGCCGCGGATGCTCTCTTCCACGTCCATGCTGGCGAGGTTGCGGTACAGCATGGCCGTGGGCCGCAGCAGGGTCTCGCCCAGCGACATGACGGGGAATTCCAGCGGGAAGCCGCCGGCCTCGTACACGCCCACCTTGACCTGCTCGGCCAGCGTGCGGAAGTGCGAGTTGCAGGGCGTGAGCTCGCTGAAGGTGTTGCAGATGCCAATGACCGGCCGACCGTCGAACTGGTCGTGCGGGACGCCCTTGCCCTTGACCCAGGAGCGGTAGGCGAAGCCGTCGCGGTCCTGCCGGCCGAACCATTGCTGGCTGCGCAGTTCTCCGGGTTTCTTCTTGCGGGGCTTGCGGGTCTCGTCGCTCATGGGTGGGCCTCTTGGGGCGTGACTTGGGGCGGTTGCGCGCTTTCCCGGGGTGTCTCCCGAGGCGCTTGAAACTATTATGGTATGACCATGGACTCCTTCCACACGGCCTCCAGCCGTTCCACACCGTGACCCCAACTCCCCTCTCGGCTGACCCCATTCACGTGCTGGCCGCGGCACGACTGTCGCCGCTGTACGTGGCCCACCTGCAGTCGCACTTCACCTTGCACGACCGCTTGCACACCGAGGACTTGGCTGCCTTCGAAAAAGTGGCGCCGCACGTTCGTGCCGTGGCCGGCAGCGGCGAGTCGCGCGTCAGCCGCGAGCTCATCGCCCAGTTGCCAGCCCTGGAGATCATCTCGGTCTTTGGCGTAGGTTATGACGGCGTGGACGTGGCTGCGGCACGCGAGCGTGGCGTGATGGTGACCCACACTCCCAACGTGCTCAACGACGACGTGGCCGACCTTGCCATCGGGCTGATGCTCAGCGCCGCGCGGCAGTTGCCCGCCGCCGACCGCTACGTGCGCGAGGGGCGTTGGCTGCAGGGCCCGATGCCGCTGGCCCGCAAGATGTCGGGGGCCCGGCTGGGCCTCGTGGGCATGGGCCGCATTGGCCAGGCCATCGCCCACCGGGCGCTGGCCTTTGGCATGTCGGTGGCCTACCACGCGCGCTCAGCCCGGCCAGCGCTGCCCTATCGCTACGAGGCCAAGCTGACCGATCTGGCCGAGCGCAGCGACTTCCTCGTTGTCATCACCCCAGGCGGGGCGGGGACTCGTCACCTCGTCAATGCCGAAGTGCTGCGGGCGCTCGGCCCCAAGGGCATCCTCGTGAACGTGGCCCGCGGGTCGGTGGTGGACGAGTTGGCGCTGGTGCAGGCGTTGGAGCAGGGCGTCATTGGCGGCGCAGGGCTTGACGTCTTTGAGGACGAGCCGCGTGTGCCCGACCGCTTGAAAGCGCTGCCGCACGTGGTGCTCGCGCCGCACATCGGCAGCGCCACTGGGCAGACCCGCCAAGCCATGGCCGACCTGGCGTTTGGCAACCTGCGCGAGCACTTTGCGGGGCGTCCTGTGTTGAGCCCGGTGCCCGAATGCGCTCAGGGATGAGCCCCGAGGCGCCCATTGCGGCGGCAGGGTGGCCGCCCCGCAAAGCCCCTGCCTGCGGGTTTCTCCGAATCGGCAGGCTTGCCAATGGTCATACGATTGCAGCAGGGGC
This sequence comes from uncultured Rubrivivax sp., assembly GCA_964432385.1. Taxonomy (GTDB): domain Bacteria; phylum Pseudomonadota; class Gammaproteobacteria; order Burkholderiales; family Burkholderiaceae_C; genus Rubrivivax. The sequence goes on along the minus strand of CAYSOD010000277.1, from coordinate 3,900 downwards.
AAGCCGAGCCCTTCTCTTTCCCGAACAGGAGACTCATCGCATGAAGTTAAGGACTTGGATCACGAGCGCCATTGCGGGCGCGGCCTTGTTGGCTGTGGGCCCTCTGGCAGCGCAGAAACAGGAAAAGCTGACCGTCTTCTGGGTCAAGGGTTTCTACAAGGCTGAGGACGATGCCTTGTTCGAGGCCATCAAGAAGTTCGAGGCGAAGAACAAGAACATCAAGGTCGAGCTGACGATGTTTCCGATTCAGGACATGATCCCGAAGACCGTGGCAGCGCTCGACTCCGGTAACCCGCCCGATGTGGGCTACGCCGACACCTACGACTTCCAGGTCACGGCCAAGTGGGCCTATGACGGCAAGCTCGAGGACATCACCAAGGTGATCGACCCGCTGCGCAACAGTTTCGAGCCCCGCGCGCTGTCCACCACCTTCCTGTACAACAACGCGGCGCAGAACCGGGCCTACTACGCTTTCCCGGTCAAGCAGCAGACCATGCACATCCAGTACTGGAAGGACATGCTGGCCGACGCCGGGTTCAAGGACAGCGACATCCCCAAGGACTGGAAGGGCTTCTGGAGTTTCTGGTGCGACAAGGTGCAACCGGCCTACCGCCAGAAGACCGGTAGCCGCGCCTTCGGCATTGGCCAGCCGCTGGGAGTGGACTCCACCGACTCCTTCTTCTCGTTCCTGACCTTCATGGACGCCTACAACATCAGCCTGGTCAGCGACGCCGGCAAGCTGCTGGTGGACGACCCGACGGTGCGCAAGGGCCTGATCGATGCGATGACCGAGTACACGAACGTGTACGCCAAGGGTTGCGCACCGCCGTCTGCCACCAGCTGGAAGGATCCGGACAACAACGTGGCCTTCCACAACAAGACCACGGTGATGACCCACAACGCGACGATCTCGATCGCAGCGAAGTGGCTGGACGACAGCAACAACGCCACGCTGACCGACGCCCAGCGGGCCGCGGCCAAAAAGAACTACACGGAGCTCATCGCCACCGCGGGCTTCCCCAACAAGCCCGATGGCAGCAAGATGACCTACCGCGCCGCGGTCAAGACCGGGGTGATCTTCAAGGACGCCAAGAACAAGGAAGCAGCCAAGAAATTCGTGTCGTTCCTGCTGGATGAGGCGAACCTGACCCCCTACGTCGAGGGTTCCCTGGGTCGCTGGTTCCCCGTGACCAAGAAGGCGCAGCAGAGCCCCTTCTGGAAGGCCGACCCGCACCGCCAGGCCGTGTACAACCAGTTCATGGCCGGCACCACGCCGTTCGAGATCACCAAGAACTTCAAGTTCACGATCCTGAACAACGAGAACGTGTGGGCCAAGGCGGCCAACCGGGTCCTCAACGAGAAGGTGCCGGTGGATCGGGCCATCGACGAGATGATCGCCCGCATCAAGCAGGTGGCCGCCAACTGACGTGCGCGCTCGGACGCTGCCTCGCGCCACCTGCACGGGTGCGCGAGCGCAGGTTCGAAACTTGCCCCTGAACTGACCGAGGGCCCCGCTGGCGGGTCCTCGGGTTTTCACTTTCTCCACGATGAACGCCGCCACCGCCTCGGCTTCCCCGCCGCGTCCCACTTCGAGTTGGGAGACTTGGGGCCGCATCCTTCTGGTGCCCTACTTGGTGGTGTTTCTCGTCTTCGTGATCTTCCCGGTTTGCTATGGCCTGTGGTTGGCGCGCCAGCCGCAAAGCTACGTCAGGCTTTTCGAAGATCCGATCTTCTTCCGCTCGGCCGTGAACACCCTCGTGTTCCTGGCGATCGCGATCAACGTCAAGATGTTCATCGCGTTGCTGCTGTCGGGCTTCTTCCTGCACACGCGCTGGTGGATCAAGGTGCTGTCGGTGCTCTTCATCCTGCCTTGGGCGGTGCCGTCGATCCCCACCATCCTGTCGGTGCGCTTCATGCTGAACCCCGAGTGGGGTGTCATCAACTCCACCATCTTCAAGCTCACGGCGCTGGATGGCCCGAACTGGTTGAACGACCCCACGCTCGCCTTGGGCTTCTCCATCCTGATGCACATCTGGAAGTCGCTGCCCTTCTGGACGCTGATCCTGCTGGCCGGCCGCATGGCCATTCCGCAGGAGCAGTACGAGGCGGCCTCGGTGGACGGGGCCAGCGGCCTGCAGAAGTTCCGCTACATCACCTGGCCGTCGATGCGCGGCCTGTACCTGACCTCCACCATCCTGTCGACGATCTGGACACTCGGTGACTTCAACAGCGTCTACCTGCTCACGGGTGGCGGGCCGGCCGACCTCACCCACGTGCTGGCCACGCTGGGCATCCGTTATCTGCGTCTGGACCAGGTCGAGCAGTCCATGGCGGCCATCGTCGTGTCGCTGCCGCTGGTACTGCCGCTCGTTTACTTCATGATGAAGCGCTTGAGCAAATGAAGAGGGGCCTGTCACTCAAGGCGGTGTTCGACGAGGCCCGCCTGCTGCTGGTCGGCATTCCGGTGCTGTTGTGGACCATGATCCCGGTCTACCACATGTTCCTGTTCGCGATCTCAGAGCGCGACTCGGCCACCTCGGGGCGCCTGTGGCCCAAGACGCCCACACTCCAGAACTTCGAGATCGTCTTCGGGCAGAAGCACTTCTACTTGAGCCTGTTCTGGGTGCAGTTGGGCAACTCGGTCCTGATTGCGCTGGCCGTGGGCGCCATCACGCTGTTCATCGCCACCTGCGCGGCCTTCTCCATCAGCCGCCTGAAGGTGCGCGGCGGCCGCACGGTGATGAACATGGCGCTGTTCACCTACTTCATCCCGGCCGCCTTTCTGGCCGTGCCCATGTACAAGACGATGAGCGTCTACGGGCTGCTCAACAGCCAGTGGGCGCTGATTCTGGCGATGGTCACGATCGCCTCGCCCTACTGCATCTGGGTGCTCAAGCAGGCCAGCGACAAGCTGCCGCTGGAGCTGGACGAAGCCGCGCGCATCGACGGCGCGTCGCCCATGCAGCTGTTCCGCCTCGTCTACCTGCCCCTGATGGTGCCTTCGCTCGTGGCGGTGGGCACCTATTCGCTGCTGCTCGCGTGGAACGAGTACCTGTACGCGTTCCTGCTGCTGTCGAAGGAGAAGGACATCACGCTGGCGGTGGCGCTGGGCAACTTCCTTTCGGCCGATGACTCGCCCTGGGAGTTGTTGATGGCCACGGGCCTCATCTACGCGCTGCCGCCGGCAGCCATCTACTACGCCTTCAAGCGCTACATGGTGTCGGGCCTGACGGCCGGTGCCGTCAAGAGCTGACAGGCAGATCTCAGGCTCACCCAGGCGCTGATCGGAGCTTCCCACCCATGGCGACCGTCTCGTTTCGCGACATCCACAAGGCCTACGGCAAGGTCAAGGTCATCCACGGCATCGGCTTTGACATCGCCGATGGCGAGTTTGTTGTGCTCGTGGGCCCATCGGGCTGCGGCAAGAGCACGCTGCTGCGCATGTTGGCGGGGCTGGAGGAGATCACTGGCGGCGAGATTTCCATCGACGGCAAGGTCGTGAACGATCTGGACTCCAAGGACCGCGACATCGCGATGGTGTTCCAGAGTTACGCCCTGTACCCGCACATGACGGTGCGGGAGAACATGGGGTTCTCGCTCAAGCTGCGCAAGGCCGACGCCGGGACCATTTCCAAGCGGGTGGCCGATGCCGCCCGCATCCTGAACCTGGATCCGTACCTGGACCGCTACCCCCGCGAGCTGTCCGGCGGCCAGCGTCAGCGCGTGGCCATGGGTCGGGCCATCGTGCGCGACCCCAAGGTCTTTCTCTTCGACGAGCCGCTGTCCAACCTGGACGCCAAGTTGCGCGTGGCCATGCGCGCCGAGATCAAGGCGCTGCACCAGCGTCTGAAGACCACCACCGTCTACGTCACGCACGACCAGATCGAGGCCATGACGATG